>DATBUG010000459.1:0-3774 GCA_036516315.1 Citricoccus sp. | reverse complement strand
TGCCGGTGTACGCCTTCCGCGCGGCACCCGATCAGGGCCTGCCGGACGGCACCGCCGTCCTGGTCCGGCCCGACGGTTTCGTGGCGGAGGTGGAGACGGCGGCCACCGGGCGCGGGGTCGTCCCCGGCGAGGCAACTGGCGGTCAGAAGATGATGCGAAACCGCCGTCCTGGAGGCGTCGGCGTCCTCTTCTGACCGCTGGGTCACCGGAGGTGGGAGGGGTGCGGTGTCTCAGTCCTCGATGAGGTCGCGGACCTGGACCACCTGGTCGCGGCCGGGACCGACGCCGATCGCGGAGATGCGGGTGCCGGACATCTTCTCCAGCGCCAGGACGTAGTCGCGGGCGTTGGCGGGCAGGTCCTCCAGGGTGCGGGCCCCGGAGATGTCCTCGGTCCAGCCGTCGAAGTACTCGTACACCGGCTGGGCGTGGTGGAACTCCGTCTGGGTCATCGGCATGTCGTCGTGCCGCACGCCGTCCACGTCATAGGCCACGCACACCGGGATCTGCTCGATGCCGGTCAACACGTCCAACTTGGTCAGGAAGTAGTCGGTGAACCCGTTGATGCGGGTGGCGTGGCGGGCCATCACCGCGTCGTACCACCCCGTGCGGCGCGGACGCCCGGTGTTCACGCCGAACTCCCCGCCCACGGTGCGCAGGCGGGCCCCCATGCCGTCCTCGTCGAAGAGCTCGGTGGGGAAGGGGCCGGAGCCCACGCGCGTGGTGTAGGCCTTGACGATCCCGATGGTGCGGGTGAAGCGGGTGGGGCCGATGCCCGCGCCCACGGAGGCCCCGCCCGCGGTGGGGTTGGAGCTCGTCACGAAGGGGTAGGTGCCGTGGTCCACGTCCAGGTAGGTGGCCTGGCCGCCCTCCATCAGCACCACCTTTCCCTCGTCCAGCGCGTCGTTGAGAAGGAGGGTGGAGTCCACGACCATGGGCCGCAGCCGCTCGGCGAAGGAGAGGAAGTACTCGGCGACCTCGTCCACGGTGATCGCCCGGCGGTTGTAGAGCTTGACCAGCAGTTCGTTCTTCTGCCGCAGCGCGCCCTCGATCTTCTGCCGCAGGATCGACTCGTCGAACACGTCCTGGACGCGGATGCCCAGCCGGCCGACCTTGTCCATGTAGGTGGGGCCGATGCCCCGCCCGGTGGTGCCGATCGCGCGCTTGCCGAGGAAGCGTTCGGTGACCTTGTCCATGGTCTGGTGGTACGGGGCCACCAGGTGGGCGTTGGCGGAGACGCGCAGGTGGTCGCAGCGCTGGCCGCGGGCCTCGAGGCCGTCGATCTCCTCGAACAGCGCCTCGAGGTTGACCACCACGCCGTTGCCGATCACGGGCACCGCGTTCGGGGAGAGGATGCCGGCCGGCAGCAGCTTCAGCTCGAACTTCTCGCCACCGACGACGACCGTGTGCCCGGCGTTGTTGCCGCCATTGGGCTTGACCACGTAGTCGACCCGGCCGCCGAGCAGGTCCGTGGCCTTGCCCTTGCCCTCGTCGCCCCACTGGGCGCCGACGATCGCGATTGCTGGCATGAGTGCATCACTCCTGAGCAGGCCACGGGGTTGGTCCCCGCCCGGCCCTCGACATGGAAAACGCCCCCGGTGAGCGGTCCGAGGCGGGTTCGTCCCGGGACTCCACCGTGCGGTATGTCACCTGAGGGCCTTACATCGGGAGTTTACCAGCCGGCATCGCCGGCCCTCCCACCGCGGCTGGATGACATGGGTAGTCCTCCCCATCGCCCGCGTGGCGCGTGACCGCTAGCATCCGTGTTCGACAGCAGACAGCCCCCGGCACGAGGAGCAGCCCCATGACCTCCTGGCACGTGGAGGAGGAACCGGCCCGGCGCACGGTCCACTCGGCCAGCACCACGATCGACGAGATCGTCGAGTTCGCCCCGGCCATGGCCACCCGCTTCGAGACGGCCGCCACGGCCTGTGACCACCTGGAGATCGGCGCCGCACTGGACGACCTGGTGCAGCAGTTCGCCGATCCGCTCCTGCAGGCCGTCGTGGGATCGGGGGAGAACATCACCGCCAGGACGAGCGAGGTCATCGACGCCATCGTGGAGGCGGACCTGACCATGGCGGCCGACGCCGAGCGCGCGGTGTACTCGGTGCCGACGCCCCCCGAGGCCGGTCCCGGAGCCCAGGAGGCGGGATGAGCGTCGACACCAGCCAGCTACCCGCCTCGCTGCCGTCCGAGGGGGCCATCACACCGGCCGCCCGCGGCGTCCGCAGCCTCGGGACCACGGTCAGCGGCCACTACTCCACGGCTGCCACGACCTGGGCCCAGCTGCGGGACGGCCGCCTGGTGACGCCGCAGGTCGACCGTGTCTACGACGCCTTCGTCGACGTGATGAAGCCCTACGTCGACGCCTACGAGACGCTGACCGATGAGACCGCCACCGCCCTGGAGGACTTCTCCGAGGACATCGAGGACCTGCGCACCCGGTACACGAACGCCAGACAGGACGCCACCGAGCACAACACGATGGCCGTGGACGCCCGCCCGGACTCCTACGCCGAGGACGGGGCCTCCATCCAGTCGCGGGTCGATGCGGTGGCCCAGGACTACGACGCGGCCGTGCGCAGCTGCGTCTCCTCGCTCCAGAGCCTCAACCCGACCTCGGGCGTGACCGTCAACAGTGCCGTCTCCGAATCCCTCTACGCACTGGGGATCGCCCAGAACACCGCGGGGTCCAGCGGGGCCGGGGCCTTCAGCTTCCGCACCAGGGACGGCAAGGTCTACTTCCAGTTCGATGCCCGGCACTACACGTCCGTCAGCGGACGCCAGGTCGATTGGCGGGTGTCCAGGATCTCCTCGGCCTCCCTGGAACGCCTGGGGGTACCACAGAGCTACCTGAACCGGTTGAACGACGCCGCCACCGGCGGTGGGCGGCTCAGCAACAGCGCCACGCACCGGGCGCTGCGAGGCCTGGACCCCGGGACGCCGCTGGGCGCCCTGGTGGCCAAGTACCCCTTCCTGAAGAACACCCGGCTGACCCTCGACGGGTCCCAGGGCAGCCTGCGGCTGCAGCTGACCCCGGGGTCCGGCCGGCCGCCGAGCGGCACCTCCACCCGGGTCACGGCGTTCACCGACCGCATGCGCGGGCTGGAGCGGCTGGCCGGGAACCGCGCCCTGGGCGGGGCGTTCCTGGCCGGCGGGATGGCCCTGACCTTCACCGGGGAGTACGGCAGCGCCTACAACGAGTCGCTGATGCGCGACCCCGGGGCGTCCGCGGGGGAGCACCACCGCAACGCGGCGATCGATGCGGGCGTCGTGGCCAGCGCGGAGGCCGCGGGCTCCATGGTGGGGGCCCGGGTGGGACAGGTGGCCGGGGCCGCCGTCGGGCAGGCACTGATCCCCATCCCGGGCGTGGGGGCCGCCATCGGCGGCGTGGCCGGCAACTTCATCGGCGGTTTCGTCGGGGGCAAGGTCGGCAACAGCGTCGGGGACGCGATCAACGAGTTCCGGCACACCGACGGCAACGTCCTGGAGAAGGGGGCGGCCGCCGGCAAGGCTTTCCTGTCCTCGCTGAATCCCTTCGACTGACGCGCGCCGCGCTACGGTGAGATGACCCGAACCGAGGAGCTGGATGACGTCCCTGCAGGAACACCTGGTCTACCTGGCCATCACCGTGGTGCCGGCGCTGGCCGGCCTCGTCCCGGGCTGGCTGGCCTGGACGGGCCGCTACCGGAACTGGGCCCGTCAGCCCAATTCCCTCTGGTCCACCACCCGGTACAACTACTTCCCCCTGTACATGGGATGGGTCGCGATCAC
>DATBUG010000458.1:0-1827 GCA_036516315.1 Citricoccus sp. | reverse complement strand
ACCGAGGAGGAGAAGCGCGTCCGCACCGTGAAGGACCTGCTCGGCGAGTTCGAGAAGATCAAGGGCGCCACGATCGACGACAAGACGCTGCTGCAGTAGCGGCGCGGTCGGGCGCGGCTGGCCACCATGGGGGGCTTCGTGGCAAGGTGACGCCACGCACCTTGACGTCGAGGCCCCCCGGCCGTCCCGCCGGGCAGGGACGAGGAGACCATGGACAACGCCTACAAACTCATAGCGATCGGCCTGTACTTCGCGGCCATGCTGGCCATCGGGTTCTACGCGGCCCGGAAGAACACCGACCTGGACGACTACATGCTGGCGGGGCGCAAGCTCCACCCGTCCGTCGCGGCCCTATCTGCGGGTGCCTCGGACATGTCCGGCTGGCTGCTGCTGGGCCTGCCCGGCGCCATCTACGCCGCCGGCCTCGTCGAGGCCTGGATCGCGATCGGCCTGACCATCGGGGCGTGGCTGAACTGGAAGTTCGTGGCCCCGCGCCTGCGGGCCTACACGGAGGTGGCGAAGAACTCCATCACCATCCCCTCCTTCCTGGAGAACCGGTTCCGGGACCGCACCCGCGTGCTGCGTATCGTGGCCGGGCTGATCATCCTGGTGTACTTCACCTTCTACGTCTCCTCGGGCATGGTCTCCGGCGGCAAGTTCTTCGACTCCACCTTCGGCTCCAGCTACCTGGCGGGGATGTTGCTGGTGGCCGGCATCACCATCACCTACACGCTGTTCGGCGGCTTCCTCGGGGCCTCCCTGACGGACGTGGCCCAGGGGCTGCTGATGCTCGCAGCCCTGGTGGCCGTGCCCACGGTCGCGATCATCCAGATGGGCGGCTGGGGCGAGATGCTCGACTCGGTCCGTGCGGCGGACGCCGCCGCCGGCGACGGCACCGACCGGTTGTCCCTGTTCGCGGACGCCACGTGGATCGGCGTGATCTCCGCCCTGGCGTGGGGCCTGGGCTACTTCGGCCAACCGCACATCATCGTGCGCTTCATGGCCCTGCGCTCGTCCAAGGACGCGGTGGTCGGCCGCCGGATCGGCGTGGCCTGGATGGCCGTGTGCGCCTTCGGGGCCATCATGACCGCCCTGGTCGGCATCGCCTACGTGCAGGCCAACCCGGGAACGGTGCTCGAGGACCCGGAGACCGTGTTCCTGGTCATGACCCAGATCCTGTTCCACCCCTTCGTGGGCGGGTTGGTCCTGGCCGCCGTGCTGGCGGCCGTGATGTCCACGATCTCCTCGCAGCTGATCGTGTGCTCCTCCGCGCTGGTCGAGGACCTGTACAAGATCGTCGGCAGGACCGCGAGCCCCCGGGCCGGACTGTGGCTCGGCCGGGCCGGCGTGGTGCTCGTCTCCATCGTGGCCGTGCTGCTGGCCCTGGACCCCGAGTCCTCTGTCCTGGAGCTGGTCGCCTTCGCCTGGGCCGGGTTCGGCGCCTCCTTCGGACCGGTGGTGATCCTGTCCCTGTTCTGGCGCAGGTTCACCACCTGGGGGGCCTTCGCCACGCTCGTGGTCGGCGCCGTCGTCGTCTTCTGGTGGGGGAACATGCCGGACGACGCCTGGGGCGGGGCGTTCGCGCTCTACGAGATCGTGCCCGGCTTCGTGCTGGCCGCGATCGCGGGCATCGCCGTCTCGCTGGCCACCTACCGCCGGGACGCCGGGATCGAGGCAGAGTTCTCGCACGCCGTCGCCGTCTCCAAGGGCGAGGCCGTGGCCACGGACGAGGTCCGGGCCGCAACGGATTAGGCCGGTGCGGGACGCGGTCCGCGGTATCCCCGCAGGGCCGCGTCCTGCCGCATCCCCAGCGCGCGGTACAGGCCC
>DATBUG010000457.1:0-3001 GCA_036516315.1 Citricoccus sp. | reverse complement strand
AGCGCGACGACGCCCTGCCGGTCAGCGGCTCCATCAAGGCGCGCGGCGGCATCCACGAGGTGCTCTGCGTCGCCGAGCGGGCCGCGGTCGGCGCCGGGCTCGTCCCGGCGGACCACCAGGGCCTGGACCTGGACGCCCCGGAGGTCCGCGCGCTGTTCGCGGACCGCGGCATCGCCGTCGGATCCACCGGGAACCTGGCGTTGTCGATCGGTCTCGTGGCCTCCGAGCTCGGCTTCCGCACGACGGTGCACATGTCCGTGGACGCCCGGCCGTGGAAGAAGGACCTGTTGCGCGCCCGCGGGGTCGAGGTCGTGGAGCACCCCGGCGACTTCTCCCAGGCCGTGGAGGCCGGCCGCCGGGCCGCCGCGGCCGATCCCCGGGTGCACTTCGTCGACGACGAGTCGTCGCTGGATCTCTTCGCCGGTTTCGCCGTGGCGGGGCGGCGGCTCGCGGGGCAGCTGCAGTCCCTGGATCTCGTCGTGGACGAGGACCATCCCCTGCTGGTGTACCTGCCCTGTGGCGTGGGCGGCGGGCCCGGCGGGGTGGCCTACGGGCTCAAGCTCGCCTTCGGCGACCACGTGCACTGCCTCTTCGCCGAGCCCACCGCGGCCCCGGCGATGTCCCTCGGGGTGCGGACCGGGCTGCACGGGCGGATCAGCGTCCAGGACATCGGGCTCGACGGCAGGACGTCGGCGGACGGCCTGGCCGTGGGGCGGCCCTCGCAGGTCGTCGGCGAGGTGGTGGAGGATCTGGTGGACGGCTACCTCACCGTGGCCGATGATCGGATGGACGCGCTGGTCACCCTCCTGGCGGAGACCGAGGGGTGGGAGGTGGAGCCCTCCGCCGCGGCCGGGCTGTTCTGCCCCTGGATGGTGGCGCACGACGCCGGCTACCGCCGTGCCACGGGCCTCGACGCAGCGCGCCTGGCCCGGGCCACCCACCTGGCCTGGTCCACCGGCGGCAGCATGGTCCCGGCCCCGGACCGGCAGGCCACCATCGCCGCGGGCCGGGGCGCGATGGACCGGGTGCACTGGTCGGCCTGAGGCACGGCGAAGCGCCCCGTCACCGGCGGATGGCCGGTGACGGGGCGCTCGTCGTGGGTGTGGTCGTCGGAGACGGTCCCGGACGCGTCCAGGCAACGTCCGGGCCGCGTGCCCTTGGTGCCGCCTATGGGGTGCGCAGGGCCTCGGCCGGACGACGCGCGGGGTCGGCGTCCTGCCCCGGCTCGGCGCGCTCGGCCGCCTCAGCGCCCTCGGCCGCCTCAGCGCGCTCGGCCGCCTCAGATTCCGTGCTGTCCGCACGGCGCGAGATGATCGAGAGGCTGCCGGTGGCCAGCGGTTCGGAGTCGACGGGCCGCTCGATCCGGGTGGCCAACGGCTTCTCCGTGACGAACGCCAACAGCAGGGCGGCGAGCAGGCCCAGCGGGGCGATCCACAGGAAGATCGGGGTCAGGGCGTCCGAGTACGCGGTGATCACCAGGTCGTGCAGCGGCTCCGGCAGGGCGGAGACCGCTGCCGGCGTCAGGGACTCCGCGCTGCCCATCTGGGCCGCGCCGCCGGAGGGCAGGCGGTCGATCAACAGGTCCGCCAGGCGCGAGGCGAACAGGCTGCCCACCAGGGAGGAGCCCAGCGTGGCACCGATCTGGCGGAAGTAGTTGTTCGAGGCCGTGGCCGTGCCGACCATGGTGACCGGGAAGGTGTTCTGCACGATCAGCACCAGGTTCTGCATGGACAGGCCCAGGCCGATGCCCAGCAGGCCCATGTAGGCGCAGGCCAGCCACAGCGGCTGGTGCGGGTCCATCAGGGACAGCAGGCCCATGGCCCCCGCGATCACGACGGCGCCGACCACGGGGTACCACTTGTAGGCGCCGTACCGGGAGATCAGTGCACCCGAACCCGTGGAGGTGATCAGCATGGCCCCCATCATGGGGATCATCATCAGCCCGGCCACGGAGGCCTCTAGGCCGAAGGACATCTGCAGGTAGGTGGGCATGTAGCCCAGCGCGCCGAACATGGACACGCCGATGAAGAGCCCGGCCACGGTGGTGAGCACGAAGTTGCGCTCACGGAACAGGGACATCGGGATCAGCGGCTCGGCCGCGCGGCGCTCGACCATCACGAAGGCCACGGCGCTCACCACGAACACGGCGATCAGCCCGAGGATGACCGGGTCGGTCCACGCGTAGGTGCCACCGCCCCAGGTGCTCACGAGGACCATCGACGTGGTGGCGGCCGCGATCAGGGCCATGCCGAGCCAGTCGAGGGTCGGCCGCCCCTGGTGGAGGCGGGGCAGCTTGAGGAAGAGCACCGCGGCGAGCAGGGCCAGGAGACCGATCGGGATGTTGATCCAGAAGGTCCAGCGCCAGCCGGGGCCGTCCGTGAACCAGCCGCCCAGCAGCGGACCCACCACGGAGGACAGCGCGAACACGCCGCCCATCACGCCCATGTACTTGCCGCGTTCCCGCGCCGGGACCACGTCCGCGATGGCCGCCTGCGCCAGGATCATCAGGCCACCGCCACCGATGCCCTGGATGACGCGGGCCAGGATGAGCATGCCCATGTCCGTCGCCAGTCCGCCGACGACCGAGCCGATCATGAACAGGGTGATGGCGGCGATGAGCAGCGGCCGGCGGCCGATCTGGTCGCCGAGTTTGCCGTAGATCGGCATGACGATGGTCGTGGCCAGGATGTAGGCGGTGATGACCCACACCATCTGGCTCACCCCGTTGAGCTCGCCGACGATGGTCGGCAGGGCGGTGGAGAAGACCGTCTGGTTCAGCGAGGCCAGCAGCATGGCCAGCATCAGGCCAACGAACAGCGGCACGAGGGTTCCGGGAGGCACCGCGGAACCGGAACGGGCCCGCTGCGTGGCGGCACCGGCGTCGGGCGTGGCCGCGGCGGAGGCGGGACTTCGGTGGGATTCGGGCGGCGTCTGGGTCATGAGAGCTTCCTGTACAGGTCCTGGAACAGTTCGATGGCGTCCACGACGGCCTCCGGTTCCA
>DATBUG010000456.1:0-5491 GCA_036516315.1 Citricoccus sp. | reverse complement strand
CGGGTGAGCCACTCGCCGTCCCCCTGGAGCCAGATGGTGACCTGGGAGAAGACGATGCCGACCAGCACGAAGACCACGGAGAAGCCGAGCACGAACAGCCCGATCCCGGCGAGCATCCGCCCGCGCCGCTGGTGCTGGAGGTCGGCGCCGGTCAGGCCGGTGACGTAGCCGAGGTACCCGGGCACCAGGGGCAGCACGCACGGCGAGAGGAAGGACACCAGTCCGGCCAGCAGCGCGACGGGCACGGCCAGCAGCAGCGAGCCGTCCATGACGATCTCGGCGAACGGGTTGACGGTGGCGGCGGGGAGCATGGAGTGGATCAGGCCTGCTCGTCCACGACCGTGGTGATCAGGCTCTTGAGGGTGGAGCGCTCGGCCACGCCCAGGATCCGGGCGGAGACCCGGCCCTGGCGGTCCAGCACGATCGTGGTGGGCACGGCCTGCGGCGGCACGTAGTCCGTCATGGCCAGCAGCACCTGTCCCCCGCGGTCCTCCAGGGACGGGTAGGTGATCCCGAAGTTGCGCTCGAAGGCCTGCGCGGTGGCGGCGGTGTCCCGCACGTTGACGCCCACGAACCGGACGCCCTCGGGCTCGAACTCCTCGTGCAGCGACTGCAGGTCCGGGGCCTCGATTCGGCACGGGGCGCACGCGGCGTACCAGAAGTTCAGCACGGCCGGGGCCCCGGCCAGGTCCGCGGCGTCCAGGGACTCCCCGGAGAACAGGGTGGAGGTGAACTGCACCGGATCGCCGCGCTCGGCGGCGGCGACCTCCAGGACGGACCCGTCCCCGGCGATGTAGTTCTTCCCGTCCGCGTTGCCGGCCTGGGCGGCCAGCGGGTCGTCCTCGTTCGAGCAGGCCGCAAGCACCGGCAGGGCCGCGAGACCGGCCAGGCCGGCCAGCACATGGCGTCGGCTCAGTGCGGGGCCGCGGGCATCACGGGGCTGGGGAGAGGCTGTCATGGGCGCTCGGAAAACTTCCATCGGGTCGGGGACGTCCCTCGGATTCTACCGGTCGTAGTAGAACCTGATGGAATCCTGTGAGCGGGCTCGCCCTGTTCAGGCGCCGGGCAGGCTGCTGGCCTGTGGGAGCAGGGCCGCGTTGGGCTCTTGGTACTCCACGCGTGGCAGCGCCCGGCCCGCCTCGAAGTGCAGGGACGTCACGGAGGTGAGCGTGCACTCGCGCTGGCGCGGATCGTGCCACAGCGGCCGTCCTTCGAGGGACAACCGGGTCACCCAGATGGGCAACTGGTGGGAGACGATGATCGCCTCGGCGCCCTCGCCGTCCTGCGCCAGGGCGCGATCGCGCAGGTCCTGGACGGCCTCCGCCATTCGTGCCACCTGCGCCCGGTACGGTTCACCCCAGGACGGCCGGAAGGGGTTCACCAGCAACGGCCAGTACCGCGGGTTGCGCAGCTGGCCCTTGACGCCCGCGAGCCCCTCGAAGCGGTTCGTGGCCTCCAGCACGCGTTCGTCGGTGCCGATCTGGAGTCCGAGCGCGGCGCCGATCGGGGCGGCCGTCTCCCGCGCACGCTGCAGCGGCGAGGAGATCAACAGGGCCGGGACCCGCCCGGTGTCCTCGGCGCGCTGCGCGAACCAGCCGCCGAGGTCCTCTGCCATGCGCCGCCCGAGGTCGGAGAGCCCGTAGCCGGGAATGCGCCCGTAGAGGATGCGGTCCGGGTTGTGGACTTCACCGTGTCGGACGAGGTGGACGGTCGCGAGTGGCATGCTCCCAGTCTGTCAGACCCCGGTGCGTGCCCCCCGGATGCACGGTCCGGGGCGATACCGTGGAGTGCAGACTCCCCGCCCCTCCGAGGAAGGCCGTGCCATGACCGAGCAGAACCGTCCCGACCAGCCCGACGCCGGACAGCCGCGTCCCGACCAGCCGCGTCCGGACCAGCCCGCTGGCGCGCCACAGGGCGACGCCCGGCCGGGACGGCCCCTCGAGGACGCCGACGGCCAGCCACGGTACGGCGTGCGCCTGACCCCCGAGCAGCTCGCCGAACGGCAGGCCCAGCAGTCCCAGCAGACCCAGCAGTCCGCACCCGGCGGCGCGACCGGACCGGCGGGAAAGCCGGGCCAGGCGAGCCAGCCGGCGTCGTCCCCCTACGGCCAGGCCCCCTCCGGTCAGCCCGACCAGGCACCCTATGGCGGGTCCCCCTATGGTCAGTCCCCCTACGGCCAGTCCCCTTACGGCCAGCCCGGCCAGGCTGGTCAGGCTTACGGTCACCCGGCCGCGGCGCAGCAGGCCATGGGACCGGTGCACAAGCCCAAGGAGATCGACGTCTCCTACTGGCTGATCCTCGCCGCCGGGGTGGTCTTCCTGGCGATGAACCTGTTCACCCTGTCCCTGCCGAACATGGGCGTGCCCGAGTCCATGCTGCAGATGCTTCAGGACCAGTACGACGAGATGGGCGTGCAGGTCGAGATCACCGCGCTGCTAGAGGCCACGCGGCCCGTCGCCATCGCGCTCACCGTGGTGGCGGCGATCCTCTACTGGGTGATCGCCACCGGCATCCGCCGGGGCTCGAACGTGGCGCGGATCTTCGGCACCATCTTCGCGGCCCTGTCCCTGCCGTCACTGTTCGGCATCAGCTTCGTCTACGCCGGGCTGGGCATCGCGGGCATCGTCTTCGCCTTCCTGCGCCCGTCGAACGAGTACTTCCGCGGCAAGGCCTGGGAGAAGGCCCTGCGCCGCTGACAGTGCGATCAGTCGGCGCGCCGGGGGTCCCCGGCCGGCGGCGGGTCCACGGTGATAGCTGCCTGGTGGAAGGCCAGGATCTGCAGCTCGGTGGACAGGTCCACGGCACGGACCGAGACGCCCGCCGGCACGGACAGTTCCACGGGTGCGAAGTTCAGCACCCCCTGGATCCCGGCCTCCACCAGGCGGTCCGCGAGGGGCTGGGCCGCGGCGGCCGGCACGGCGAGGATGGCCAGCCGGGCCCCGGTCTCCGCCACCACGTCCTCGAGGGCGTCCATCGGCCGCACCACGCTCGAGCCCCGGGTCCGGCCGACCAGGTGCGGGTCGGTGTCCAGCACGGCGCAGATCCGCAGCCCCCGCTCGGCGAACCCGCCGTAACCGGCCAGCGCCGAGCCCAGGTGACCGGCGCCGACGAGCACCACGGGCTGGTCTTCGGCCAGGCCCAGCACCTGGCTCAGCGCCTGGCGCAGCGCCGTCACCGGGTACCCGACCCCGGGACGGCCCAGGTGCCCCAGCGCGGCCAGGTCCCGGCGGACCAGGGCCGGCCCCACGCCCGTCCGTTCGGCGAGGGCCCCGGAGGAGACCCGGGTGGTCCCCTCCGCGGACAACGCCGCCAGCGCACGCAGGTACACGGGCAACCGGCCCACGGTCCGGCGGGACAGCGAGGGCCCCACCGTCCGCGCCTCCGGGCCGGACCCGGTCGGCGGCCCCCCGCTCACGCGCAGCCCGCCGTCAGCAACCGTTCCAGCCGCGCGGGATCGATCCGCCAGAAGTCCCGCTGGACCCCGTCGATCAGCAGGACGGGGATCTCCTCGGCGTGCCGCCGGGCCAGCTCGGGCTCCCCGGCCACGTCCACCGCGCGCCAGGGCACGCCCAGCCGGCCGCAGACCTCCTCGACGACCGCGAGCGCATCGGCGCACAGGTGGCAACCGTCCTTGACCAACAGGACCACATCAGCAGAATTCGTCACCGTGCCATCGTAGGCAGCAGACGCAACGGGGCCGCCCCACCGCACGGTGGGACGGCCCCGGAAGCCAACGGAAGTCAGCGGGCGAAGAGCCTGCTCACTTCTTGTTGCGGCGCTGGTGGCGGGTCTTACGAAGCAGCTTGCGGTGCTTCTTCTTGGACATACGCTTACGGCGCTTCTTGATCACAGAACCCATAGGGAAACCTCTTGCTCGCTAGGTGGAACGACGGCACCCGATCGCAACCGATCCGGCACATAGGTCAAAAACGTTCCCTAACACCTTACCCTGTCACGGCCGCCCACGACGAACCGCACCCGGGCCGTGCGTGGCTCAGCCGTGGGCGTCGTCGGTGCCGGTGGCGCGGACCTCGGTGGTGCCCGTCCGCAGGATCTGCTGCACCGCCGACTCGGGCACGCGGTAGGACCGGCCGAAGCGGACGGCGGGGACCTCGCCGGAGTGGATCATGCGGTAGACGGTCATCCGGGAGACCCTCATCATCTCCGCGACCTCGGTGACGGTCATGAAACGCGTTCCGGTCAGGTTGCCGCCATCGCCCACGGTGAGTTCCTCTTCTCTGCTGCCCTGGCACGGCGCCTCAGCAGCCCGGGGGGCCGGGCCGGCGCGGCGTGCTCGTCGAGTACTCGCCACACTCTAACCACGCGCGGCACGGCTGCCGAGGGCCGATCGGCGGCACCGTCGAACCTGCTCGTCGAACACGTCAGTCGAGCCGGTCGGTCGAACCGGTCAGTCGAGCCGGTCAGTCGAACCAGGGGTCGAGGCCGTGGAACGGGAAGATGGACTTGCGGGTGGCCATGATGGTCTGGTCGATCGCGTCGGAGGGGTCATAGCCGACCTCCCAGGAGCGCCACCACACATCGACGCCGTCGGACATCACCCGCGGGATCCCGTCCTCGGTGCCGGAGACCTCGGCCGCGTACCGGCGCCACTCCTCGGGCACGGGGGCCTCCCTGCGCACCGGTTCGCCCGTCACCACGGCCACCAGGTGGCTCCAGGTCCGCGGCACCACCGAGAAGGGGCTGTACCCGCCTCCGCCGGTGGCCAGCCACCGGTCGTGGGCGAAGTCGGCCGCCCAGTCCGCCGCGTCCAGGGCGAGCTGGCGCTGGCCCTCGACGGACATCATCAGGTTCGTCAACGGGTCGTCCCGGTGCCCGTCGCACCCGTGCTGGGTGACCAGCACGTCCGGGGCGAACACCCGCAACAGCTGCGGGACCACCGCGTGCACGGCCCGCAGGTAGCCCGCGTCCGTGGTCCCGGGCGGCACCGCCACGTTCACGGCCGATCCCTGCGCGTTCGGACCGCCGACCTCGTTGGCAAAGCCGGTCCCCGGGAACAGCGAGATACCGGTCTCGTGCACGGAGATCGTCAGCACCCGGGGGTCGTGCCAGAACATCGCCTCCACCCCGTCCCCGTGGTGGGCGTCGAAGTCCACGTACGCCACCCGTTCGGCCCCCAGGTCGAGCAGGCGCTGGATCGCCGCGGCGCAGTCGTTGTAGATGCAGAACCCACTGGCCTGGCCCCGGCCGGCGTGGTGCATCCCGCCCGCGAAGTTCACGGCGTGCCGCACCTGACCCGCAAAGACCGCCTCCGCGGCGGCCACCGAACCCCCGACGATCCGGGCGGCGGCCTCGTGCAGGTGGGGGAAGACCGGGTTGTCCTCGCTGCCCAGTCCCACGTCCCGGCGGTGCGGCTCCTCCCCCGTGCTCACCGAGCGCACCGCCCGGACGTACTCCGGGTCGTGCACGGAGGCCAGCAGGGCGTCGGAGGCCACCTCGGGACGGATGATGCGCACCCCCGGGCGGTCCAGCA
>DATBUG010000455.1:0-6740 GCA_036516315.1 Citricoccus sp. | reverse complement strand
GGCGACCCCCACCCCGATGGCCGAGAGCACCGCGGTGAGCAGCACCGCCATACCGGTGGCCGCGAGCCAGCCGAAGAACGCGGCACCGGCCTTGATGCCGCCGAAGCGGCTCTTCTCGGCCGCGATGACGTCGTGGTGCCGGGCCCGCGTGGTGGTGGCCCCGGTGTCTACGGGACGGGTGTTCGTGGACCGGGCGTCAGGCCCGACGTCGGCCGGCCGGTTCCGTGCCGGGTCGGTCCGGTCCCCGCCTGGGTCGTCCCGGCCGACGCCGTCCCGACCGACGTCGTCACGGCGGGGCTCGTCAGGGTAGGAAGGGTCTCGCTCGCTCATCATGGGCTCCTCATCAGGTGTCGTCCGAACCAGTCACGCGCCAGCCGGGCGACCTGTTCGAGGGTGCCCGGCTCGGGAAAGAGATGGGTCGCGTCCTCCACGACCTCCAGGCGGTGCTCACAGCGCAGGTGCTCCGCGGCCCGCTCGTTCAGGGTGAGGACCTCGTGGTCCCGTCCGCCCACGACCAGCAGGGTCGGGGCCCGCACCAGGCCCAGCCGGTCGCCCGCGAGGTCGGGGCGTCCGCCGCGCGAGACCACCGCGCCGACGCGCGCGTCCGGTTCGGCCGCGGCCCACAGCGCAGCACCCGCTCCCGTGCTGGCCCCGAAGAACCCGATCGGCGAGGACAGGCCCTCCGGCTGCTGGTGCACCCAGGCCTCGGCCAGGGTGAGGCGCTGGGCGAGCAACGGGATGTCGAAGACCGCGCGCCGGTCCTCCGCCTCGGCGTCCGTGAGCAGGTCCAGCAACAGCGTGCCCAGCCCGGCGTCCTGCAGTACGGAGGCCACGTAGCGGTTGCGCGTGCTGTGCCGTCCGCTACCGCTGCCGTGGGCGAAGACGACCACGGGGGCCCCGGCCGCCGGCACGTGGAAGCGGCCTGCCAACTGGGCCCCTGCCGCGGGGATCAGCACGTCCTCGCCGGCGTCGGCACCGCCTGGGGACCGCGTCATGGCTCCGGATCCTTCCCGCCGGGACTGTCCACGGCCAGCGTAGGACTGCGGGACCCGCACCGGATAGGGACGGTCGCCGTGCGCACCGCCCGGAGGAAGGGCCAGGCGGGGCCGGCCGGGCGGACGGATCAGGCGGGCTTCGTCGCCCAGTGGATCGCGATGGTCCCGAACAGGTGCGTCTCGTGGCCCACGTCCACGAAACCGGCCTCCTGCAGCAGCTGCCGGATCTGGGCAGGGGTCTTGAAGCCCCGGGTGGTGGCCGAGAGGTACTCGTAGGCGGAGGAGTCACCGGTGATCAGCCGGGACAGCTGGGGCACCACGTACTTGATGTAGGCGGTGGAGAAGGGCCAGACGATGTCCTTCGGGGCGGGCGAGGTCTCGAGGGCCACCATCCGGCCACCGGGCTTGAGCACGCGGAACTGCTCGGCCAGGGTGGTGGGGATGTCGGCCACGTTGCGCAGCAGGTACCCGTGGGTGACGGCGTCGAACGTCTCGTCCGCGAAGGGCAGGTCCATGGCGTCCGCCTCGACCCAGTCGACCTGGTCGCCACCGGGCCGGGCCTTGCCGACCTCCATCATCTCGGGGGCGAAGTCGGCCCCGGTGATCCGGGCCCCGTAGTGCGAGCGCAGCACCTCCAGGGCGATGTCCCCGGTGCCGGTGGCCAGGTCGAGCACGACGGGGGCGTCCGGCAGCTGGGCCCGTTCCACCGTCCGCCGCACGAACCGGGGTTCCTGCCCCCAGGTCATCACGAGGTTCATCAGGTCGTAGCGTCCGGCGATCGCGTCGAACATGGAGGAGACCTGGGCGCCGTGGTCGCTGGGGACGGGATGCTGGGTGTTCACCCGCTCCACGCTAGCGGCTCCGCCCTGGTTCGGGGGTGTCCAGTGACCACGCCGGCCCCGGGAAGAGGAATGCGACCGGCGTGGCCACTGGAACGTCCACCATGGACCCAACCATGTGGCTGAAGCCCCGCACGGCTTCGTTGCGCCACGGAGTTAGGTTAAGCTAACTTTCCGGAAATAGGCAATAGCGATGTTGGCAAATGACTCGCCAGGTCATCTGCCGGGTCGTCACCCACCGGCCGCGCTCCCCGTGGCCGGTCCTGTCCGCAGGCCCACCCGCAGACCGAAAGGCACCACCGTGTCCTCTTCCTCCCCTTCGCCCGTCTCCCGGTCCGCCGGTCCGACCCGCCGCCGGGCCCTGGCCCTCGGATCCCTGGCCCTGGGCGCGGCCCTGCTGGCCGGCTGCTCCACTGGTCCGGCCGGTGGTTCCGGGGGTGAGGCCTCGGCCTCCGGCGGTGAATCGGCCGGCTCGGGCAGCGAGGCCACCTTCCCGCGCACCATCGAGCACGCCTTCGGCACCACCGAGATCCCCGAGCAGCCCGAGCGCGTGGCCGCGGTCTCCTGGGTGAACCAGGACATCGCCCTGTCCCTGGGCGTCGTCCCGGTGGGCGTGGCGGCCACCGAGTACGGCGGCAACGAGAACCAGTCCACGGACTGGTTCGACGCCAAGCTGGAGGAGCTCGGCGGCGAGGCCCCCGTGCAGTACTCGGAGACGGACGGGCTGGACTACCAGGCCATCGCCGCCACCGAGCCGGACGTGATCCTGGCGACCTACTCGGGCATCGACGAGGAGCAGTACTCGAAGCTTTCCGAGATCGCGCCGGTCGTGGCGTACCCCGAGGGCACCGCCCCGTTCGGCACCCCGTGGCAGGACTCCACCCGGATCATCGGCGAGGCCCTGGGCAAGGAGGATGAGGCCGAGCAGGTGGTGTCCGACGTCGAGGAGCAGATGGCCTCCGCGGCGCAGGAGCACCCCGAGCTGGAGGGCACCACCTTCCTCTACGGCACCGTGGACCCGGCCGCCGCCGACCAGATCTACCTGTTCACCGCCACGGACAACCGTCCGAAGTTCCTCTCCGCCCTGGGCATGGAACTGGCACCGGTGGTCGCCGAGGACGAGGGAGCCCAGGACGCGTTCTACATCACCTGGTCACCGGAGCGCGCGGACGAGCTGGAGTCCGACATCCTCGTCACCTCCGCGGCCGACGAGTCCGTGGGCGAGGCCATCGCCACCGACCCCCTGCTGGGGTCCATTCCCGCGGTCGAGGACGGGACCATGGTGCTGCAGACCGACGAGCAGGAGGTGCTGTCCATCTCGGCCACCTCACCGCTGTCCATCCCGTGGGCCCTGGAGAACGCCCTGCCCAAGATCACCGCGGCTGCTCAGAAGGCGGGCGGATCCTCTGAGTAGTCACCATCCCCGGTCCCGGACCGGCGCACGGCAGCGGAGCCGGACGGCATGAGCGTGGAGCACGCCCCCGCGGCCGCGGCGCCCGGCACGGATCCCCGTCCGGCACGACGGCGGCCGGTCACCTTCCTGGTGGTCCCCGCCGTCGTGCTGGTGGTGGCGTGCCTGGCGGCCCTGGCCCTCGGGGCCCGGTCCGTGGCACCGGCCGTCACCCTGGACACCCTCGGGGCGCTGTTCTCCGGCAGCTCACCGGCGGCCGGGGACATCGACGCCGCGGCCGTGCTCTCGCGCATCCCCCGCACCATCACGGCCGTGCTGGTCGGCGCGGCCCTGGCGGTGTCCGGTGTCGCACTGCAGGGGGCCACGCGCAACCCGCTGGGCGACTCGGGGTTGCTGGGACTGACGGCCGGGGCCTCGCTGGCGGTGGCCGTGGGGCTCGGGGCAGGACTTCCCGCCGGGATCACGACCGCCATGGTGCTCGCCGTCCTCGGGACGGTGGGCGCCGCCGTCGTGGTCTACGCGGCGGCCTCGGCCGCCTCCCGGCTCGGCGCCGGCACGGGCTCGGCCCCGGGACCGCTCTCCCTCGTGCTCGCCGGGGCCGCCGTGACGGCCGGGGGCACGGCGGTGACCAGCGCGCTGCTGATCCTCTCCCCCGCCGTGCTGGAGCGCTTCCGGTTCTGGACGGTCGGCTCCGTGGCGCGCACCTCCCTCGAGGACGCGGCCTGGCTGGCGCCGGTCATCGCGGCCGGCATCGTCATGGTCCTCGTGGCGGCCCCGGGCCTGGACGCCCTCGCCCTCGGGGACGAACTGGCCCACGGCCTGGGCTCCCGGCCCGAGCGCCTGCGGATGACGCTGTTGGGCGCCACCGTGCTGCTGACCGCCGCCGCCACCGCCCTGGCCGGACCGGTCGTGTTCGTCGGTCTGCTGGTGCCGCACGCCCTGCGCCGCTTCCGGCCCGCCTCCACCCGCGTTCTCGTGCTGGGCTGTGCCCTGTGGGGCGCCGTCCTGCTGGTGGTGGCCGACCTCGCCGGGCGGCTGGTGATCGCCCCGCAGGAGGTCCACGTGGGCGTGACCACCGTGCTGATCGGCGTGCCGGTGCTGTTGCTGCTGCTGCGGCGCAAGGCGGTGGCGCTGTGAACGCCGTGAACGTGAACGCTTCCGTGCCATCCACCGCCGCGGACCCCGCGTCCCCCGCCCCGGCGGCCGTCTCCGCCGTCCGAGCCCTGCACTCCGCCTCCCGCCGGCGGCTGCTCGCCGTCACCCTGGGCCTCGGCGCGGTCCTGCTGGTGGCGATGGGGGTGCGCGTGCTCCTGGGCGGGTACACCGTGACCATTCCGGACTTCCTGCGGATCCTGGGCGGCCAGACCATCCCCGGTGCCTCGTTCATCGTGCTGCAGGAGAAGCTGCCCCGGGCCGTGGCGGCCGCCCTGGCCGGGGCGGGGTTCGGGGCTGCCGGAGCGTTGTTCCGCCGGACCCTGCGCAATCCCCTGGCGAGCCCGGACATCCTCGGCGTCACGCAGGGCGCAGCCGTGGCCGCCGTCGGGATGCTCGCCCTCGGCACGGGGGGATCCAGCGGGACCGCCATGGCCCTGGCGGCCCTGACCGGGGGCCTCGGCGCCACCGCCGTGGTGCTGGGCTTCTCCACCGCGGGCCGGGCCGGCGGGCGGCTGGGTGGGGGCACCTCCGCCGGGTCCGGTGGGCTGGCCGGCGCCCTGGGCGGCACCACGTTCATCGTGGCCGGGATCGCCGTGGCCACCCTGTGCCAGGCCGTGCTGTCCGGCGCGATGCTCGCCCTGAACCAGCACGACCTGCAGTCCGCCGCGATCTGGACGGCCGGTTCGCTCAACGCGGTGACCTGGGACCGGATCACGATCCTGGCCGTCCTGCTGGTGCTGCTCCTGCCCGCCGGGGCGGTCCTGCACGCCCGGCTGGCCCCGGCCGACCTGGGCGGGGAACTGGCACACGGGCTGGGCTCCCGGCCCGGCCGGACCGGGCTGGCCTCCCTGGTGGTCGGCGCACTGCTGGCCGCCGCGGCCACCGCCGCCACCGGGCCGCTGGCCTTCGTGGCCCTGCTGTCCACGCCGGTGGCCCGGGGCCTGGCCGGGGGCCGGCCCTCCCTGCCGGCGGCCGCCCTGTGCGGGGCCGTGATCGTGGTGGTCGCGGACTTCCTGGCCGCCGAGGCCTTCGGTGGGGCGCGGCTGCCCACGGGCGTCCTGACCGGAGCGGCCGGCGCGCCGCTGATGCTGTGGCTGCTGGTGCAGTCCGGACGGAGGAGTTGAATGAGCACGGACCCTGCACGTCGGGCCGGGACCAGCGGCCCGGTGGAGCACCCGGAGGCCGGCACGCCGCGGGCCGCAGATCCCGTGGCCGGTGGGCCGGCCGCGGCCGTTCGATTGCGCGGGGTGACCCTGGGCTACGGCGACCGCGTGGTGGTCGGCCCGGAACGCCCCCTCGACCTGGACCTGCCGGCGGGACGCACCACGGCGATCATCGGCGCCAACGGCTGCGGCAAGTCGACCCTGCTGCGGGGCCTGACCCGTCAGCTGCCCCTGCTGTCCGGCACGCTCGAGGTGATGGGCCGGTCCGCCGCGCACTGGCCCGCGAGGAGCTACGCACGCAGCGTGGCCCTGCTGCCGCAGTCGCCGGTGGCCCCGGACGGGATGACGGTGGAGCAGCTGGTGGACCGGGGGCGGCACCCGCACCGCGGCTGGTTCGGCGCCCGCACGGCCGCGGACACCGTGGCCGTGGCACGGGCCCTGGAACTGGCCGACTTGGTCGAGCTGGCCGGTGCGGACGTCTCCGAGCTGTCCGGAGGCCAGCGGCAGCGCGCCTGGCTGGCCCTGGTGCTGGCGCAGCAGACCCCCGTCGTCCTGCTGGACGAGCCGACCAGTTACCTCGACCTCTCCCACCAGGTGGAGTTGATGGACCTGGTGCGGGCCCTGCCGGACCCCACGGCGGACGGACAGCGGGCCACCGTGGTCGCCGTGCTGCACGAGCTGAACCTCGCCGCCCGCAGTGCCGACCACATCGTGGCCATGGCCCGCGGGCAGGTGGTGGCCGTAGGACCCCCCGAGCAGGTGATGACCCCCGCCCTGCTGTCGGAGGTCTACGGGCTGGATGCCGACGTCGTGCGCGATCCCCTGCTCGGCCATCCGGTCGTCCTGCCGCGGACGCCGGCCGACCGCCTGGGGGCCTGACCGCCCCGCAGAGCCCCCCGGTCCCGGCAGGAACGAGGGACCCGGGCCGGGTGGTCACCCTGCGTGGACCACGTGGATGCACGAGGTTCCGCGGAGCGGATACCCGATCCGTACGCGAGTGACGGGTGGGCACTCACGGGCCGTTGACAGTGACCGTGGCCCAGGACGATGGTCTATCCGTCATGGGTGGAGTCGGATCACCCCTGACCGGCCCCGGAACATCCCCCTCTCCGGTTCAGCCGTACTGCACCTCGATGAAAGGCATGGCTGTGACCATCCAGCATGAAGTCCGCACAAC
>DATBUG010000454.1:0-4217 GCA_036516315.1 Citricoccus sp. | reverse complement strand
CACCGGGGCCAGCAGGGTCAGCGGGGCGTCCCCGGGCGCCGGTTCGCGTCGGTCGTCGACGACGACGACGTCGACGGGCCCCGGCGCGTCCGGGGCCGTGTCCAGCCCCGCGATGGTCTCCAGGAGCCGGTCCAGCGAGGGGCGCCCGAGCGAGGGGATGACGATGGCGTAGTCCTGGGCCGTCGTGGTGGCCCCGGTGGTCGTGGCGATCTTCGTGTCCTCAGAGCTCATGCGGTGGCCGGCTCCGCGAAGAACTGCGCACGCCGGACCAGGTGGGGCCCGAGCACGAGTGCGGCCACCGGGGCGGAGCCGAACAGTTCCAGGGCGTCGCGCGGGTCGTCCACCATGGGCCGGCCCGCCGTGTTCAGGCTCGTGTTCACCACCACGGGGACGCCGGTGCGCTCCTCAAAGGCGCGCAGCAGCGCCGCGATGCCCGCATTGTCCTCGTCACTGACCGTCTGGATACGGGCCGAGCCGTCCACGTGGGTCACCGCGGGGATGCACTCGCGCCACTCGGGGGCGACCTCGTGGGTGAACAGCATGTAGGGACTCGGGATGGGCCCCCCGCTGAAGATCTGGGCGGCGCGGTCCTGCAGCACCATGGGGGCCACCGGACGGAACTGCTCCCGCCCCTTGACGTCATTGAGCCGTTCGAGATTCTCCGCGAGCGTCGGGTTGGCCAGCAGGGAGCGATGCCCCAGGGCCCGGGGGCCGAACTCGCTGCGTCCGTCGAACCACGCCACCACGCCGTTGGCGGCGAGGATGTCCGCGACCTCCGCGGCGAGGGCCTCGCGCGAGCCCGGCGTGGTGAACGGGACCTGGGCGGTCCGCAGCCAACGGGCCAGCTCGTCATCGCTCCAGCTGCGCCCCAGCGCGGCCGTCGGCTCGGGGGCGGCGAGCTCCCCGGCCTGCTGGGCCAGGACGAGCGCGGCGCCCAGGGCGGTTCCGGAGTCCCCGGAGGCCGGCTGCACCCAGACGTCGGCGAAGCCGGATTCCCGCCAGATCCGGGAGTTGGCCACGCAGTTCAGGGCGGTGCCACCGGCCATGGTCAGCACCTCTGCCCCGGTCTCCGCCCGCAGCCAGCGGGCCAGGTCCACGAGCGTCTCCTCGACCAGGACCTGGACCGAGGCCGCCAGGTCGGCATGCGCGCCACCCCAGGTGCCGTCGTCGACCCGGCGGGGGGCGAAGCGCTCCCACTCCGGCGCGCGGGCCGTGAAGGTGCCGTCCCCGTGGCCGCGGATGCACTCGCGCAGCTCGTCCGTGAACCGCGGTGTGCCGTACGAGGCCAGGGCCATGACCTTGAACTCGTCTGAGGAGCGCAGGAACCCCAGGTGGTCCGTGAGGGACTCGTAGACCAGGCCCAGCGAGTCCGGCAGTGCCTGCCGGGCCAGGATCGTCAGCTCACCGTCCTCGTAGTGTCCCGCCAGGTGGGAGTGGGCTTCCCCGCGGCCGTCGGAGACCAGCACCGCCCCGGTGCGGTAGGGGCCGGCCAGGCCCGAGGATGCGGCGTGCGCCACGTGGTGCTGGACGTAGGTCACCTTCGACCGGTCCAGTCCGGGCAGCGCCTCGGCGATGAACCCCGGGGCCCGGCGCACGTAGTCGACGCGCACGGGGTCGTAGGGATCGTCCGGGATGTGCGCGGCCAGCTCCGGGTCGAAGGAGTAGGCCACGCCGTCGAGGTCGGCCGGGGTGATGCCGGCGTGCCGCAGCACCCAGCGCATGGACTGCTCGGGCAGCTCCCAGGCGGAGAACGGCACCGGCCGCTTGCCGTGCTTACGGCGGGAGAACCGTTCCTCCTCCGCGGCGGCGACCACCCGCCCATCCACTACGAGGGCGGCCGCCGGGTCATGGAACGTCGCGTTGATTCCTAGGTAGCGCACGCGGCCAGTCTTACATACTTGTGACCTGGCCCTCGTCATGGACGTTCGTCCAGCTCCCGGCCAGCGTGCGCCCCGTGTCCGGTGGGGGTCCGTTCAGCGTCCGGCGAGGCTCAGGAGCCGTGGATGGCATCGGTCAGCTCGGCCAGCTGACCGGCGACGACCCCGTCCGGATCGTCCATGCGCTCGCTGACGTCCCGGGCCAGGGCGCGCCCCGGCCCGGACAGGCACCAGGCCAGTGACCGGTCGAGGGCCGCCCGCGTGAGGTCCTCGGCGCCCAGGACGGCCGGCCAGTCCAGCGCCCGGGCCTGGGCGGTGACCTTCCCGCCGCCGGCCACCGGGTCCAGGGCCACGACCGGCACGGCCGCCTTCAGGCCCAGGACCAGCCCGTGCATCCGCATGCTGACCACGGCGTCCAGGCGCGTGAGGACGGCGTGGAGCTGTTCCGGGCTGGAGGCCAGTCGCCAGTCCCGGGGATCGAGCCGGGTGTCGAGGTCGAGCAGGCCGGCGTCGAGGCCGTCCAGCCAGGGGCGGACGGCGTCCGTCACCGCCTCGTGCCGGCGGCGGGCCCCGTACTCGCGCTGCCCGCCCGTCAGCAGCACGCCGAGGACCGGCGTGCCGGAAGCGGAGCGCTGCGGTGCGACGGCCGCCAGGTCCGGCCGCGGCTCGACGTCCGGGTGGTCCCGGGGGATCACCCGGTGGAACCGGGCCACGGCCGGGTCGGCAGGGTCGAGAACGCTGACGCCCACCGCGATCCGCGTGCAGTGCGCGAAGCGTTCATGCAGGTCCAGCACCGCCTCGCCCGTGGCCGGGCCGCAGACGAAGACGAGGTGGGAATACTCGAGCGGGTCGGCGTCGTCCAGCGCGAGGCCGTCGGGCGGGCACATCACCCGGCTCCAGGCGGTGTCGTGGCGGATGCCGGAGGTGCGCAGGGTCCGTTCGACGGTGCGCATGGCCAGCACGTCGCCGGCGGTCGCCTCGCCGTGCAGGACCGAGGACCAGCCGGCGACCAGGACGCGCGGCACACTCACTCCAGTACCGAGGAGTAGACCTCGAGCGTGCGGTCCGCGATGGATTCCCAGGAGAAGTGGTCGATGGCCCGCTGCCGTCCGGCCAGTCCCATCCGGTCCGCTGCGGCGGGATCCGAGAGCACGGACGTCAGGGCGGCGGCGAGGTTTGCCACGAATCCCTCCGCGTCCAGGGGCGTGCCGGTACCGTCGTCCGTCTGCTCGAGGGGCACGAGGCGGCCGGTGACCCCGTCCTGGACCACCTCAGGGATCCCTCCCACGGCGGAGGCCACCACGGCCGTGCCACAGGCCATGGCCTCGAGGTTGACGATCCCCAGGGGCTCGTAGACCGAGGGGCAGGCGAAGACCGTGGCGTGGGAGAGCACCTGCATGATGTCTCGCCGCGGCAACATGCCCTCGATGACGACCACGCCGTCCCGGGTGTCCTGTAGCTCACGCACCAGGGCGTTGACCTCGGCGGCCAGCTCGGGGGTGTCTGCCGCGCCGGCGCACAGGACGAGCTGCACGCCGGGGTCCAGGCGGGCGGCGGCGCGCAACAGGTAGGGCACCCCCTTCTGGCGGGTGACCCGGCCGACGAACGCCACCGTGGGCCGTCCTGGGTCGATGCCGTGCCGCTCCAGGGCGTCGGTCTCGTCCTGGGGGGTCCACAGGGCCGTGTCGATGCCGTTGTGCACCACGTGCACCCGCGCCGGGTCGATGTCGGGGTAGGCGGTGAGGATGTCCTGGCGCATGCCCGCGGAGACCGCGATCACCGCGGCCGCCGAGGCGTAGGCCGTGGCCTCGGCCCAGGAGGAGAGCCGGTATCCGCCGCCCAACTGCTCGGCCTTCCAGGGGCGCAGGGGCTCGAGGGAGTGCGCCGAGAGCACGTGCGGCACGCCGTGCAGCAGCCCGCCCAGATGGCCGGCCATGTTGGCGTACCAGGTGTGGGTGTGGATGAGATCAGTGCCCGCCAGCCCCTGCAGGATCGCGAGGTCCGTGCCGAGGGTCTGTACCGCCGCGTTGGCGCCCTCGAGACCGCCGGGGACCCGGTAACTGGTCACGGTGGCGCCGTGGTAGTCGGCGTCGCGGTCCTCGCCGAACGCGTGGACGTGCAGTTCGGTCCGCGGGGCGAGTACACGGGACAGCTCCGCCACGTGCACGCCGGCACCCCCGTAGATGGCCGGAGGGAATTCCTTGGTCACAATGTCGATCCGCACGGATCCAACGTAGTCCAGCTCTCACGAGTGACGTTAGTGTGAAGGCTCGGACACTCCACCGACGGAACGGGTTGTACTGATGCCTCAGAAGAAGGTGCTGGCCATCGTGCTGGCGG
>DATBUG010000453.1:0-9175 GCA_036516315.1 Citricoccus sp. | reverse complement strand
CTACACGCCCGTCGCCCGCATGAACCCGTACCAGGCGCTGACCTACCGCCACTTCGGCGAGCAGGGCCTGGCCGTCTCCCCGGTCCTGGACCCCGAGTCGTTCGAGGCCCTGCTCCCGCTGATGGAGCACACGCAGGGAGTACTGCTGCACCTGCACTGGCTGAACACCGTCCTGCGCGGGGCCAAGGACGAACAGCACGCCGAGCAGCTGATGGAGACGTACCTGCGCCGGCTGCGCCGCTTCCGCGAGGCCGGCGGGCGGATCGCCTGGACGGTGCACAACCTGGCCCCCCACGACGCCGTCTACCTGACGATCGAACGGGCGCTGCAACAGGCCGTGGCCGACCTGGCGGACATCATCCACGTCATGAGCCCGGACACAGCCGAGCTTGTGTCCGGCTTCCTCACCCTGGACCCCGCGCGCACCGTGGTGTCCCCCCACCCCAGCTACCTCGGCGCCTACCCCGACGTGGTGCCCCGCGACCAGGCCCGGACGATGCTCGGCATCGCCGAGGACGAGATCGTCTACGTGGTCTTCGGAGCCATCAAGGCCTACAAGGGCATCGAGACCCTGCTGGCGGGCTTCGAGCGGCTCGCCACGTCCTCCCCGGTGCCCCGGCGGCTGATCGTGGCCGGGGGCCCGGACCGCGACCGGCGCACCCGCGCCCTGCTCAAGCGCCTGCGCCTGCACCCCCACGTGCTGCTGCACGACGTCAAGGTGCCCAACGACCAGGTGCAATTCCTGCTGCGGGCCGCGGACGTGATGGTCCTGCCGCACCAGGTCGCATTGAACTCCGGGGCGGCGATGCTCGGCCCCAGCTTCGAGCTGCCGCTGGTGGCCAACCGGGTGGGCGTGCTGCCGGGGACCCTGGACACCGGCTTCACCGAGTTCCTCGACGGCGCCGACCCGGAGCAGATCGCGCGCGGCCTGCAGCGCGCGGACCGTCTGCTGGTGCCGGAGGCCCGCGCGGCCGCCCGGGACTTCGCCCGGCGGCACCACGCGGAGCACGTCAGCGCGGACCTGGCCCGTAGCCTGCGCCTGCGACTCGAGGCCACCGTGGTCGACACCGTGGACCGGGCCGGCTCTCGTTAGAATCGCGTCGAGCCAGTCCATCCACTTCGGGAGCGCACCATCGAGCACCACATCATCACCGACGAGTACGTCCTGTCGGGAGAGCACGAGAACGCACTGCTCAGGGAGCAACTGCGGCGCACCCACGCCGAGCTCACCGAGGTCGCGGACGAACGCAACGCACTCACCAGCGTGTGGAAGCACCCCCTGGGCGTCGAGAGCCTACGGCCTCGGCGTGAACTGAAGCGCCGGGCCCGGAAGCTGCGGCAGCACCTCGGCCGTTTCCGGCGCCGACTGCGTGAGGGCGAGTTCACCGTCCCCGGTGCCGGACGGGAGATCGTCCGTATCGGCTACTACAACACCGTGCGTGAGCCCGTGGAGTGGGCCAAGGAGTTCCGCCGGGCCCGGAGCCTGGCCCCGGCAGCACCCTCGCTGGCCGGGGACCGGGTCCTGACCCCGAGCGGTCCGCAGGACTACGCGACCAGCCTGCTCTGGCGTGACGTGCTCGGAGAGGACCGTGCCGGGCAGCGAGGTTTCGAACTCGCTTCACGCAAGCTAGCGATCCGGGCCGGGGCGATCACCGACCAGCTCGACGCCACCGCCCGTCTGGCCGGCGCCGATCCGGCCTTCCGCACAGACCTGGCCCAGGTCAACGGCCGTGCGCGCGAGCTCTCCGGGTGGATCCCCAGGATCCCCGGACCCGTGGATCCGGTGAAACCGGCAGCGGAAAACCTCGTGCTTCACCTGGTCAAGGAATCCCGGCCGTTCTTCTCCAACGGCTTCACCTCCCGCAGCCACGAGAACTTCAAAGCGGAGAAGGCGGCGGGGCTGGAACCGGTCGTGGTGACCGAACCCGGGTTCCCCCGCAGCGTGGCGGGGGACCGCTTCGATCCGGTCGAGGTGTTCGAAGGCGTCGTCCATCACCGGCTCGACACCGGGATCGTCTATGGCGCCGTCCCCAGTGACCGGTGGCTCGAGGACTTCGCCTGGCTCGCGTACCAGAAGGTACGCGAGCTCCGGCCGGCCGTCATCCACGTCTCCTCGGGCCGTCGCGGCTTCGAGACGGCGCTGGTCGCGTTGGCCTTGAAGGCCAAGACCGGGATCCCCGTGGTCTACGAGGTGCGCTCCTTCTTCGAATCGAACTGGACCGCGGAGACAGAGGTCGAGGCGGACTCGGAGATCTTCCGGCGCCGTGTCGCCGTGGAGAACATGTGCATGATGGCCGCGGACCACGTGCTGACCCTCGGGACGGCGATGCGGGACGAGCTCATCGCTCGCGGTGTACCGGGTGAGAAGGTCAGCCTGGTGCCCAACGGCGTCAACCTGGACAACTTCGCCCCCGGGCAGCGGGATGCCGGACTGGCCGCACGGCACGGGATCACGATGCCCACCTTCGGCTATGTCTCCAATATGGACCACTACCGCGAGGGACAGGAGCTTCTGATCCGCGCGGCCGCCCTGCTGAAGTCCCGTGGGATCGAGGCCCAGTGCGTCCTGGTCGGCGGTGGTGGCCGGGTCACGGAACTGCAGGCGCTGGCCGATGCCCTCCAGGTCGGCGACCGGGTCGTCTTCACGGGCCCGGTCCCGCACGACCGCGTGCCGGACTACTACCGGCTCATCGACGTCTTCGTCGTACCGCGCGTCCGGGAGCGCGCCGCCACGTATGTCACCCCGCTCAAGCCCTTCGAGGCCATGGTGCTGGAACGGCCCGTCGTCGTCTCCGACCTCCCCGCCCTGGCCGAGATCGTGGACGCCCCACGCCGCGGGCTGGTGTTCGAGCCGGGGGACCACGTGTCCTTGGCCGGGGTCGTGCAGGACCTGCTGGCGGATCCGGCCGAGCGGGCGCGGTTGGGGCGGGCCGGCCGGGACTGGGTCGAGGCTGAACGGCAATGGAAACACAACGGACCGCGGTACCGGGACGTGTTCGAGGCCGTCAGCACGCGCGCCCGTCGCGACGGCACCGCAACGAGCGAAGGAGCGTAGGACGTGGAACTGCAGTTCAAGGGCATGGTGGCCGACGAGGGATCGCCGGTACACGAGGCCGTCTCGGCCGCGCGGTACTACACGATCCGGGACAACGCGGAACCCTGGCTC
Source organism: Citricoccus sp. (assembly GCA_036516315.1). GTDB lineage: Bacteria > Actinomycetota > Actinomycetes > Actinomycetales > Micrococcaceae > Citricoccus. The sequence continues at coordinate 6,009 of DATBUG010000453.1, read as the reverse complement.
TTCGGCTATGGACCGGTGGCACGGATGAACCCCTACCAGGCCCTCTCGTACGCCTCCTTCGGTGAACAGGGACTGGCCGTCACCCCGGTGACCGATCCGTGGACCTTCGGGATGCTCGCCCGTCTGCAGGGCCAGAGCCGGGGAGTCGTCTACCACCTGCACTGGCTCGCCTTCGTGACCCAGGGCGCTACCAGCGCCGCCGAGGCCGCCGCGGGCGTCGACCGGTTCCTCGACGAGGTGCACCGCTTCCGCGAGGCCGGCGGCAAGCTCGTCTGGACCGTGCACAACGTGGTCAACCACGACGCGGCCTACCTGGGGGAGGAGCTGCGCCTGCAGCAGGGGATCGCCGACGCCGCCGACCTCATCCACGTGATGAGCGAGGACACCCCGCAACTCGTCCGCCACGTGCTCTCCCTGCCCGAAGACAAGATCGTGTGCGTCCCCCACCCCTCCTACCTCGGCGCGTACGAGGACTACCTGCCGCGGGACCACGCCCGCCTGATGCTGGGGATCGAACCGGATGAGATGGTCTATGCGGTGGTGGGGGCGATCAAGGCCTACAAGGGCATCGAGCGGCTGGTGGAGGCCTTCAACCTGCTCCTGGAGCGCTCCGGCAGGCCGCGCCGCCTGATCATCGCCGGTGGTGCTGACACCGATCGCGGGACGCGGGCACTGGTGCGCCAGCTGCGGATGCACCCCTACGTGCTGGTCCAGGACCGCAAGGTCCCCGGCGAGCACGTGCAACGACTGTTGCGCGCGGCCGACGTCATGGTCCTGCCGCACGAGCGGGCCCTGAACTCCGGCGGCGCCCTGTTGGGACCCAGCTTCGACCTGCCGCTGGTCGCCGGCCGCGTCGGGGTGCTGCCGGGATTGCTGTCCGAGGACTTCACCGAGTTCTTCGACGGCGACTCGCCGGCGGCGGTGGCGGACGCGCTCGAGCGGGCGGACCGGCTGGTGTCCGTCGAGGCCCGGTCAGCGGCACGAGCCTTCGCCGAGCAGTACCACGCCCGGCACGTCTCGCCGCGTCTCGCCGCGGCCATACGGCAGGGGCTCGGCCTGGACGCCGAGCCCCTGGGGGCCGCAGCCGTGGCGGACGCCGCACGGTGAGCCGCCGCAGCGGTGACCTGGCCGGCGCCTACCGGAACCGCCCGGCGGTGGGCCTGGTCGGCTTCTTCGGCTGGGGCAACTACGGTGACGAACTCTTCCTGCAGTTGTGGAAGAGGGTGCTCTCGCCCCATTTCGACGTCTCGGTGGTCCACGACCTGCTGACCCCGCCCTATGTGAGCCGGGACCCGGAGGCGGTGGCCGACGCCTACGACGCCCTGGTCATCGGTGGGGGCGATCTCGTGCTGACGGACCAGCTGTCGGAGCTGTACTGGCGCCGGGAGTGGCTGCGCCGGCCGGTGTACATCTGTGGGGTCGGTGCGACCCTGCACGACCGGATCCGGCGCCAGCCCGTGATCGACCAGATGGCGGAGTTCTTCGGCCACCCGAACGTGCAGTACATCAGCGCCCGGGACGACGAGTCCGCCGCCTGGATCCGTACCCATCTGCGGCCGCGGGTGCCCGTGGAGGTCCATCCGGACCTGGTCTTCGCCCTGCCGCTGCCCCCGCCCGACCCGGGACTGCTGCAGACGGGCGGGCGGCCCACGCTGGGGGTCAGCGTCCGGCAGGGCAAGTTCGGCCAGGACAACGACTACTCCGGGCTGGCGAGCCTCGTGGAGGCGGCGCGGGACCGCGGGTACGCGGTCAGCGTCCTGGAACTGGGCAACGGCCGCCAACGGCACCGCGACACCCCGGCCCTGGCGCAACTGCCGTTCGTCCCCGACTCTGTGGTCTCGGAACGGTCACCGGAGCAGATCTCGGCGGCCATCGGGGCGCTGACAGTGTCCGCCACCATGAAATTCCACGGCTTGGTGGTCGGCCTACGCTATGGCGTGCCGTCCCTGGCGCTGTCCCCGAACACGAAGAACTCGGCCCTGCTCGAGGCGATCGGCCGGCCCGACCTGGTCGGCGACCTGGAGCCCGGGCTCGACCTCGCGCCCCGGTTACGCGCCCTCGAAGAGCCCTGGGACACCGGCACGGTCCGGGCCCTGGAACGCCAGGCCGCGACGGCCCTGGAGGCGGTGGTGCGCCAGATGCGACTGCAGCTGAACCCCACGTCCTACCTGCCACGCTCGGTGCCGGGCCTGGCAGAGACCCTCGAGGCGTTGCCCTCGGCGGCGGCCCTGGCACGGCGCCGGGTGCGTCTGGCCCGGGTGGACCGGGAGAACCGGCGTGCCCGGCGCCGTTAGGGCCCGCGGTCAGGCCCCGAACTCGTCGAGACGTTCCCCGACTCCCAGCAACCGGGCGATGGCAGCGGCGGTGCGCTCGGCGGCCCGCCCGTCGCCGTAGGGATTCACGGCCTGGGCCATGGCCTCGTACGCTTGCCGGTCGGTGAGCAGGGTGGAGACCTCGGAGACGATGCGCTCCTCCTCGGTGCCGATGAGCCGGACCGTGCCCGCCGTGACGGCCTCGGGCCGCTCGGTGTTCTCGCGCATGACGAGGACCGGCTTACCGAGGGAGGGAGCCTCCTCCTGGACGCCGCCGGAGTCGGTGAGCACGACCTCCGCGACGTCCATCAGGTGGGTGAACTCCCCATAGGCCAAGGGCTCGGTGACGACGATATTGTCCAGCCCCTCGAGGGCCGGCAGGACGGCCTCCCGGACGACGGGATTACGGTGTGCCGGCAGCACGACGGTCAGGTCCGGGAACTGCGTGGCCAGTCGAGCCAGCGCCCGTCCCACCCCGCGCATCGCGTCCCCCTGGTTCTCGCGCCGGTGCGTGGTCACGAGCAGCACCCGGCCCTCGCCGGATGCCACGCGGCGGGCGAGCGCCTGCAGTTGCGGATCGCTGAAGGGCACCTTCTTCTCGACGGTGGTCAGCAGGGCGTCGATGACGGTGTTGCCGGTGACCACGATGTCGTCCTCGGTCACGGCCTCCCGCAGCAGGTTGGCCTTCGAGGTGCTGGTCGGCGCCAGGTGCAGTGAGGCCACCTGCGAGGTGATCTTGCGGTTGGCCTCCTCCGGGAAGGGGGAGAACAGGTTGCCGCTGCGCAGCCCGGCTTCGGCATGCACCACGGGCACCCCGAGGTAGAAGGCGGCGATCGCCCCGGCCGTGGAGGTGGTGGTGTCGCCCTGGACGACGACGGCGTCCGGCTCCTGTTCCTGGATCAGGCTGTCCAGTCCGGCCAGGGTCCGGCCCATGATGCCGTTGAGGGTCTGGTTCGGCTGCATGATGTTCAGGTCGGCATCCGGGGTGATGCCGAACAGCTCGTTGACCTGGTCCAGCATCTCCCGGTGCTGGCCCGTCACGGTGGTGAAGCAGTCGAAGCGCTCGTCGGCGTGCAGGGCCCGGACGATCGGGGCCATCTTGATGGCCTCGGGGCGGGTGCCGTAGATCGGCATGATCTTCTTGCGCGTCATCGAATGCTTCCTCGCTTGGCTGGGGCTGATGGGTAGGTCCGATCCCGATGCTACCGCCGCCAGGGACTACCGCCGGGTCGCCGGGTCCGGGGGACGCGCCACCCTATACTGTTCGGCAGTGATGACCGCCCCGGCGCCCGGTGGTGGCGTCCCACGCAGACGAACTGGAGAACACTTGCCGAGCAGCACTGAACGGGCCGACGCGAAGAAGGCCGTCGCGGCAGGACCCGAACGCGTGCACGTGCGCATGTCCGGGCTGGAACGCGTGGGGGCCCGTCTGCCCCTGCACCACTACCTCGGCCGGTTGTGGCGGTACCGGGACTTCATCTTCTTCGAGGCCCGGGCCTCCGTGGGCACCCGGAACCGCAACAACCTGCTCGGCAATGTCTGGCTCGTCCTGACCCCGCTGCTCAACGGGCTCACCTACTTCCTGGTGTTCGGCGTGCTGTTGCAGACCAGCCGGGGGGTGGAGAACTACCTGGGCTTTCTGGTCATCGGCGTCTTCATGTTCCAGTTCACCTCCCGCTGCGTGACCCAGGGGGCCAACAGCCTGGTGGCCAACCGGGCCGTGGTGAAGGCCTTCGATTTCCCGCGGGCCGCGATGCCGATCTCGGCGGTGCTGAAGGAACTGCTGGCCTTCTTCCCGGCGCTCGTGATGATGATCCTGCTCATCGTGGTTCTGCCCGACCCCGAACAGCTGACCTGGCGGTGGTTGCTGTTGTTCCCCATCCTGGCGTGCCAGGTCCTCCTCGGCCTCGGCATCGGACTGATCCTGGCACGATGGGTGTCCCGGATCCGGGACGTGGCCCAACTGATCACCTTCGCGATCCGCCTGTGGCTCTACGGTTCCGGCGTGTTCTATTCGGTCGAGCGCTTCGTGAGCGACCCGCAGATCCTGGCCATCCTCGAGCTCAATCCCATGCACCAGGTCCTCACCATGACCCGGGAGTCGATCCTGTACGCCACGACACCGGGCTGGGACAACTGGTTGGTCCTCGGGGCGTGGTCACTGGGCCTGACGGTCATCGGAACCCTGGTGTTCTGGCGCGCCGATGAGAAGTACGGCAAGGAGGAGACCCGATGACCTCGGTCCCGAAGAAGCGCCTGGACGTTCCCGCCCTCGATGACGACGATGACGACGACGACCTGACCGACCCGGCCGGTGAGGAGTCCGCCGGCACCGGGCCGGACCGGCCCGCCCCGGTCCCCGTGGACCGGGGACAGAACCCCGCGCTGGTGCTGGACGACATCTCCATGACGTTCAAGGTGTCCTCCACCAAGGAGGAGCTGCAGGGCAAGCTGCCGTGGCACAAGCGCATCGTCTACGGGGCCGTGCGCCGCGAGCCGCGGGTCTCCGTGCACGCCCTGGAACGGTTCTCCCTCGTCGTCGGGACCGGGGAGTCGCTCGGCGTGGTGGGCCGCAACGGGTCCGGGAAGACCACCCTGAGCCGCATCATCGCCGGGAAACTGACCCCGACCACCGGTCAGGTGTGGGCCCGGAGCACGCCACAGATGCTGGGCGTGTCCCCGGCCCTCGTGCCCAGCATCTCCGGTCGGCAGAACATCATCCTCGGGTGTCTGGCCATGGGGATGCCGCGGTCTGAGGTGATGGCCAGACTGCCAGAGATCGAGGAATCCACCGGTCTGGGCGATGCCATCCACCTGCCGATGGAGACGTACTCGTCCGGCATGGGCGGGCGCCTGCGGTTCGCCATTGCCACCAGCAAGAACCCGGACATCCTGGTGCTCGACGAGGCCCTCAACACCGGCGACGCGCAGTTCCGCGACCGGTCCAAGGCCCGCATGGAGAAGCTGCGGGAGCAGGCCGGTGCCGTCGTGCTCGTGAGTCACAACGCCAAGCAGATCACCAGCTCCTGCACCCGTGTCCTCTGGCTGGACGCAGGCCGGGTCATCGCCGACGGCGGGACCGAGGAGACGATGTACAACTACCGCAAGTACAACTGGCTCCTGGCCAAGCAACGCCTCGACGAGGCCGAGGAGTTCATCATGGGCCTGCGGAGCAAGTACCGGCCGGTGGAGATCGCCCGGGCCTGACCCCGGTCGAGCGCCCGCGACCTCCCCCGGCCGCAGGCCGGCACCGTTCACGACCCGAACCGGACACATGTACCTCAAGACCCTCACCGTTCGCGGCTTCAAGTCCTTCGCCTCGGCCACCACCTTCCACTTCGAGCCCGGTGTCACCGCCGTGGTGGGACCCAACGGGTCCGGCAAGTCCAACGTCGTGGACGCCCTGGCCTGGGTGATGGGGGAGCAGGGTGCGAAGAACCTGCGCGGCGGGAAGATGGAGGACGTCATCTTCGCCGGGACCGCGGGCCGCGCGCCGCTGGGCCGGGCGCAGGTCTCCCTGACGATCGACAACGCGGACGGCGCCCTGCCCATCGAATACTCCGAGGTCACCATCTCGCGCACGCTGTTCCGTGCCGGCGGTTCGGAGTATGCGATCAACGGCACCTCGTGCCGGCTGCTGGACATCCAGGAACTGCTCTCCGACTCCGGCCTGGGCCGGGAGATGCACGTCATCGTC
>DATBUG010000452.1:0-4060 GCA_036516315.1 Citricoccus sp. | reverse complement strand
ACGTCCGCGTAGGTGACGTCCCGCTTGCCGATGGCGTTCAGCGGGGCGCCGAAGCCGATGCCCTTGCTGCCGGCACGGGAGGCGATGATGTCGTCGAGACCGGCGAACGCACCGGCCACGATGAACAACACGTTCGAGGTGTCGATCTGCAGGAACTCCTGGTGCGGATGCTTGCGGCCGCCCTGCGGGGGCACGGCAGCCGTGGTGCCCTCGAGGATCTTCAGCAGGGCTTGCTGCACGCCCTCACCGGAGACGTCCCGCGTGATCGAGGGGTTCTCCGACTTGCGGGAGATCTTGTCGATCTCGTCGATGTAGATGATGCCCTGCTCGGCCTTCTTGACATCGTAGTCAGCGGCCTGGATGAGCTTGAGCAGGATGTTCTCCACGTCCTCGCCGACGTACCCGGCCTCGGTGAGCGAGGTCGCGTCCGCCACGGCGAAGGGCACGTTGAGCTTCCGGGCCAGGGTCTGGGCCAGGTAGGTCTTGCCGGAGCCGGTGGGGCCGACGAGCAGGATGTTGGACTTGCCGACCTCGACGTCGGCCAGCTCCGAGTCCTCGCCGTGGCGGTCCAGCAGGGAGCTCTCCTTGGCCGGCTGCACGGTGCGGATGCGCTTGTAGTGGTTGTACACGGCGACCGCGAGGGACCGCTTGGCCTCGCTCTGGCCGATCACGTACTCCTCGAGGAAGTCGAAGATCTCGCGCGGCTTCGGCAGCTCCACCTCGGCCGTCTCGGCGACCTCGGAGAGCTCCTCCTCGATGATCTCGTTGCACAGCTCGATGCACTCGTCGCAGATGTAGACACCGGGGCCGGCGATCAGTTTCCTGACCTGCTTCTGGCTCTTTCCACAGAACGAGCACTTGAGCAGGTCAGCGCTCTCGCCGATGCGGGCCATGCGGGTTTCTCCTCGATAGGGGCTGGGACCCGAACCGGATCCCGTGGTACTGCCATTACAGCTTAGGGGGTGGACGCGTTAGGGCAGTGCATTGCAACGGCGGCCCGCACCGTACCCGGGAGCGGGAGGGTGCGGGCCGCCGTCGTCACCGGCGCGGAACCGGTCCGGGGCCATCGTGCGGATCAGCTGCTCAGCTGGGGCCGCTTGATCTTGCGGGACTCCAGGACGTCATCCACGAGGCCGTACTCCTTGGCCCCCTCGGCCGAGAGGAACTTGTCCCGGTCGATGTCCTGACGTATCTGCTCGGCGGTCTTGTCCGTGTGCGTGGCCAGCGTCTCCTCCATCCACACGCGGATGCGCAGCAGCTCCTCGGCATGGATCTGCAGGTCGGTGGCCGTCCCGCGGTCCCCGCCCATGGAGGGCTGGTGGATTAGCACGCGGGCGTTGGGCAGGGCCAGGCGCTTACCGGGCGCACCGGCGGCCAGCAGCACCGCCGCGGCCGAGGCGGCCTGCCCCAGGCACACCGTCTGCACCTCGGGGCGGATGTACTGCATGGTGTCGTAGATCGCCGTCATCGCGGTGAAGGAACCACCCGGCGAGTTGATGTACAGGGTGATGTCACGCTCGGAGTCCATGGACTCCAGCACGAGCAGCTGGGCCATGATGTCGTCCGCCGCGGCGTCGTCCACCTGGACGCCGAGGAACACGATGCGGTCCTCGAACAGCTTGGCGTAGGGGTCCTGCCGCTTGAAGCCGTAGGGTGTGCGCTCCTCGAACTGGGGCAGGATGTAGCGGTTGCTGGGGACCGGCTGGCCGGTCCCGGAGGGCATTCCGACGGGGAACTGGTGGTTCATCTCTGGTCTCTCCTGGGCGAAGGGTCTGTGGGAGTCGGGCGGACGGTCATGATCCGGGCGGATCAGGCGTTGTCCACGCCTCCGCCGCCGGACACGCTGCCGGCACGCTCGGCGATGTGGTCGAAGAACCCGTACTCCAGGCCCTCCTGCGCGGTGAACCACTTGTCCCGCTCGTTGTCCTTGAGGATGGTCTCCACGGTCTGGCCGGTCTGTTCGGCGGTCAGTTCGGCCATGACCTGCTTCATGTGCAGGATCAGCTGCGCCTGGATGCGGATGTCCGACTCGGTGCCGCCGATGCCACCGGAGGGCTGGTGCATCAGGATGCGGGCGTGGGGGGTGGCGAACCGCTTGCCCTTGGTGCCGGAGGACAGCAGGAACTGGCCCATGGAGGCGGCCATACCGGTGGCCACGGTCACCACGTCGTTCGGGATGTACTGCATGGTGTCGTAGATCGCCATGCCGGCCGTGATCGATCCACCCGGGGAGTTGATGTAGAGGAAGATGTCCTTCTCGGGGTCCTCGGCGGACAGCAGGAGCATCTGCGAGCAGATCGCGTTCGCGTTCTCATCCATCACCTCGGAACCGAGCCAGATGATGCGTTCCTTGAGCAGGCGGTTGTAGATGTAGTCCTCGCGGGACGCCGGATCTACCGACGCCATACGGGGAGCAGTGGACGATGCGGACATGGCGCCCTGCCTTTCTTCAGACGGACTTCTCAGTGCCCCCCGGGTACACCGGTGGCACGGGGTCTTGATCCGAGACTACTGTCCCGGCAGCCCACCCGGGTGGTTCTGACCCGGCTGTTCGCTGTTGGCGTGGATCCGGCCGGGCCCGTCGTCGGGGGCCCGGCGCCCCCGACGGCAGAGGCCCGGGCCCTGCGGACACGGGGTCCGTGGGGCCCGGGCCTCCGGGACGGCGCCTGAACCAGGCGACGGCGATCAGGACTCGGTGGAGCCGGCCTGGTCGCCGGCGGCGCCCTGGTCCGCAGCGGTGTCATCGGCCGCGGTCGACGTCGCGGCCGTCTTCTTCGCCGGGGCCTTCTTGGCCGCCGGCTTCTTGGCCGGAGCCTTCTTGGCCGGAGCCTTCTTCTCGGCGGCCTCGGACTCAGCGGTGTCCTCGGCCTTCGCAGCGGAGGCCGCGGTCTTCTTGGCCGGGGCCTTCTTGGCGGCCGGCTTCTTGGCCGGGGCCTTCTTGGCGGCCGGCTTCTCCTCGGCGGTCTCGGCGTTGGCGGTGGATTCGTCGGCGTCCTCGGCCTTCGCGGCGGAAGTGGCCGCGGTCTTCTTGGCGGGAGCCTTCTTGGCGGCCGGCTTCTTGGCCGGAGCCTTCTTGGCGGGGGCCTTCTGGGCGGCCGGCTTCTCCTCGGCCGCCTCGGCCGGCGACGCCGCGGAGTCGGCACTGTCCGCGGAATCGGCACTATCGGCGCTATCCGCAGAATCAGCGCTGTCGGCGGAGTCTGCGGACTCGGCGCCCTCAGCCCCGCCCGGGGTGACGAAGGCGCTCAGGTCCACCGGGTTGCCCTCGGTGTCCGTGACCTCGGCGTACTCGAGCACCTTGGCCAGGGCCTTACGGCGGCGCACCTCGCCCATGATCATCGGCACCTGGCCGGCCTGGTCCAGCATCTGCGCGAACTGGTTCGGGTCCATGCCGTACTGCTGGGAGGTCGAGATGATGTACTCGATCAGCTCGCCCTGGTCGACGCCCACTTCCTCGGCGTCGGCCACCTTGTCCAGGATGATCTCGTTGCGGAAGGCCTCGCGGGCGTTCTGCTCGACCTCGGCGCGGTGCTCCTCAGTGTCGTGGTCGTCACCCTCGGCGTGACCGCCCTGGGAGAAGTGCTGCTCCACCTGCTCGGTGACGACGGAGTCCGGAACGGGGACCTCGACCAGCTTGACGAGCTCCTCGAGGACCTTGTCCCGGGCCTCGATGCCCTGGTTGGTCACGGCGTTCTCGGCGGCCTTCGTCTTCAGGTCGGCCTTGAGCTCCTCGATGGTGTCGAACTCGGAGGCCAGCTGGGCGAACTCGTCGTCGGCCTCCGGCAGCTCGCGCTCCTTGACGGCCACCAGCAGGACCTTGACGGTGGCGGTCTGTCCGGAGTGCTCGCCCCCGGCCAGCGTGGTCTCGAAGACCGCGTCCTCGCCGGCCGACAGCCCCTCGAGGGCCTCGTCCATGCCCTCGAGCATGGTGCCCGCGCCCACCTGGTAGGACAGGTCCTCGGCGTGGTCCACCTGCTCCTCGCCGATGGTGGCGGTCAGGGTGATGGTGACGAAGTCGTCCTGGGCGGCGGGGCGCTCCACGGCCTTGAGGGTGCCGAAG
>DATBUG010000451.1:0-1767 GCA_036516315.1 Citricoccus sp. | reverse complement strand
GCCGGTGGGGCCCAGGAACAGGAAGGAGCCCACGGGGCGCGAGGGGTCGGCCATCCCGGTCCGGGACCGGCGGATGGACCGCGCGATCGCGGAGACCGCGTCGTCCTGCCCGATCACCCGGCCGTGCAGTTCCTCCTCGAGGCGGGCCAGGCGAGACTTCTCGGCCTCGGTCATCCGGGCGGCCGGGATGCCGGTCGCCCGGGACACCATCTCGGCGATGGCACCCTCGTCCACGACGTCGTCTGCGGTCCCACGGGCGCCCTGCAGCGCCGCGGCCTCGGCCAGCTGTGCGCTGATCCGGGCGACCTCGTCGCGCAGCTCACCGGCGCGCTCGTAGTTCTCGGCGTTGACCGCGGAGTTCTTCTCGGCCTCCAGCTCGGCGAGCGTGGCCCGCAGCGCGTCGACGTCGACGGTCTCGCCCGGACCGCGCCGCAGCGCCAGCCGGGCCCCGGCCTGGTCGATCAGGTCGATGGCCTTGTCCGGCAGGAACCGGTCGGTGACGTACCGGTCGGAGAGCTCGACGGCGGCGCGCAGCGCCTCGTCCGTGTAGCGCACCTGGTGGTGCTCGGCGTAGCGGTCGGCCAGCCCGTGCAGGATCTTCACCGTGTCCTCCACGGAGGGCTCGGGCACGGTGACCGGCTGGAAGCGGCGCTCGAGCGCGGCGTCCTTCTCGATGGTGCGGTACTCCTTGAGCGTGGTGGCACCGACCATGTGCAGGTCCCCGCGGGCCAGCCGCGGCTTGAGGATGTTCCCGGCGTCCATGCCCCCGGACTCCCCGGAGCCACCGGCTCCCACGACGGTGTGCAGTTCGTCGATGAACACGATGGTGTTGCCGTCCTCGGCGATCTCCTCCATCGCCTGGGTCAGCCGCTCCTCGAAGTCACCGCGGTACCGCGTGCCGGCGATCATGCCGGGCAGGTCCAGGGCGATGACGCGCCGGCCCTTGAGCTGGGCGGGCACCTCCTCGGCCGCGATTGCCTGGGCCAGACCCTCGACGATCGCGGTCTTGCCGACGCCGGCCTCGCCGATCAGCACCGGGTTGTTCTTGGTGCGGCGGGCCAGCACCTCGATGGTCTGCTCGATCTCGTGGGCGCGCCCGATGACCGGGTCCAGGCGGCCGGCGCGGGCCTCGGCGGTCAGGTCGAGGCCGAACTTCTCCAGCATCGAACCCTCGGCGTTCTCCTGGCCGGGGGCCTGCATGGAGTGGCCCGCCTGCCCAGCCTGACCCACAGGGCCGGCCTGACCCTGCTGGGCCTGCTGCTGCGCGGCGGCCTGCAGAGACTGCGGGGTGACACCGGCCTGCGCGAGCAAGTGACCGGCGGGGGAGTCCTGGTTGAGCACGAAGGCGAAGAACACGTGCTCCGGGTCGATGTAGGTGGACCCGAAGGCCCGGGCCACCTGGTAACCGTCCAGCAGCACCTTCTGCGCCGAGGCGTTCAGGGGCGCGGCCGTCTCACCGGTGTTCTGGCCCGGGGCGGGCAGCCGGTCGTCGATCGCGGCGATCAGCGCCTGGGGATCGGCGCCGGAGGCGCGGACGCCGGCGGCGGCCGGATCCTCGTGGAGCATGGTGCGCAGCACGTGCAGGGCGTCCACCTCGGACTGGCCACGCTCGACCGCGAACTTCGCGGCCGCGGCGAGCACGTCATGGGTGCGCTTGCTCAACAGGCTGGTGATGTCCACCGGGCGACCCACGCGTCCTGCCCGCTGTCCCTGCAGGAAACGGGAGAAGAACTCATCGAAGGAGTCGCCGTGGGAACCGGCGGGACC
>DATBUG010000450.1:0-2166 GCA_036516315.1 Citricoccus sp. | reverse complement strand
CTGGCAGGGCGTCCCGGACCTGCCGCTCACCGGCCGGCGGATCGGACTGTCCGTCACCCTGGGGGACTACCCCGTCTCCCCGGAGGTCCGCACGAACACGGAGGCTGTCGGTGAGGCCCTGGAGGCCGCCGGAGCCACCGTGGTGCCGGTGAGGTTGCCCTGGACCACTGCCCGGATCCGGGAGACCACCTTCGCGCACTTCGGTCACATCCTCGGCCCGGCCATGCAGAGGGAGACGGCCGGCACGGAGGAGCACCTGGCCCGGTACACCCTGCGGTTCATGGCGGACGCCCGGGCGGCGGCCGAGCGGCACTGCCTGCCGGAGTCCCTCGCCCTGGACGCCCGCCTCCAGGCCGAACTCGCCCAGGCCATGACGGGGCTCGACGCCCTGCTCTGTCCCACATCCGCCGTCACCGCGCTCGACGCCGAGGGGGACTATCTGGACGGCATCGACGCCGGCGGCCGCCGGCTGAAGCACTATTGGGAGGCCCACCTGACGAGCCCGTTCAACGTGGCCAACCGGTGCCCGGTGCTGTCCGTGCCCAGCGGCGTCGCCGCCAACGGGGTGCCGACCGGGGTCCAGGTGGTCGGCCATCCCGGTGACGAGGCCACCGTCTTCGGGATCGGGGCCCACATCGAGCGATTGACGCCCCGCCGGCCGTGGCCGGGCCAGGGATGAGCCGGGCCGGGTGGGGCGGATCGGGGTGAGGCCGTCTCCGGTGCCGCCCGGGACCTGAGGCGGCCGGCTCGGGGATCGCGGCCTCCCGGCTCTCCCCGGCGGACCCGGGGCTGCAGCTGCTGCAGAACTCCCTGGCCACCGGCGCGGTCCTGGTCGCCCTGATCATCGCCCTGCAGCCGGTCTCCGCCGCCTTCAACCCGGTCGTCACGCTCGTGGAACGCTCGCTGGGCATGATCGGGTGGACCGAGACGGCCACGCTGATCGGCGCCCAGATGATCGGTGGCACCCTCGGCACCGTCCTGGCGAACCTGATGTTCGACATACCCGCGGTGAGCCTGTCCACCTAGGTCCGCGCCGGACCGGGGCTGTGGCTGGCCGAGGTGGTGGCCACGGCCGGGCTGGTGCTCGTCATCTTCGGCGCCGCCCGCTCCGGACGCCAGGAGATGGTCGCCGTGGCCGTCGGCGCCTACATCACCGCCGCCTACTGGTTCACCAGCTCCACCAGCTTCGCCAACCCGGCGGTGGCGGTGGCCCGGATGTTCTCGGACACCTTCGCCGGCATCGCCCCGGCCTCGGTCCTGCCGTTCGTGGCCATGCAACTGGCCGGCGGGATCCTCGCGGCCGTGCTGGTCCGCGTGCTCTACCCGCGCCCGGCCGGCGCCGCGGCCACCCTCACGGCCGAGCCCGCCCCGGGGGACGCCACCCCCGGCGACCCCACGATGGAAGGACGGACCCCATGACCGCACCACACCCCGCCCCCAGGCCGACGGTGCTCTTCGTCTGCGTGCACAACGCCGGGCGCTCCCAGATGGCCGCCGGCTACCTGCGGCACCTGGCCGGGGACCGCGTGGAGGTCCTGTCCGCCGGCTCCGCGCCCGGGGACGCGGTGAACCCGGTGGCGGTGCGGGCCATGGCCGAGGAGGGCATCGACATCAGCGCGGCCGTCCCCTCGATCCTCACCACCGGCGCCGTCCAGGAGTCCGACGTCGTCATCACCATGGGCTGTGGGGACGCCTGCCCGTACTTCCCGGGCAAGCGCTACGAGGACTGGGTCCTGGAGGACCCGGCCGGGCAGGGCATCGAGCTGGTCCGCCGCGTCCGGGACGAGATCCGCCGGCGCGTCGAGGCGCTGGTGGACGACCTCACCGCCCCCGGCCGGTCCCAGAACGGCGCGGGGTGAGGAACTCCGGGACGGGGGCGGCCACGACCGCCTGCCGCAGCACGACCGACTCGATCTCGGTGAGTTCCATCCGGTAACCGCGGACCGGGGTCCGGGTGTCCAGGCGGCCGAGCCGCTCGATGTGGCCGTCCTCGTCCACCCGGCCCAGGTCCCCGGTCCGGTACAACCGGCCCGAGGGGTTGTAGGGCAGGCCCACGGTGTCCGGGACGAACGACTCCGCGGTGACCTCCGGGCGGTTGACGTAACCGCGGGACAGGCCGACGCCGCCGATGCAGATCTCGCCCACGCCGCCACGGGGCACCACCCG
>DATBUG010000449.1:0-5569 GCA_036516315.1 Citricoccus sp. | reverse complement strand
GTGGAGACCTCGAGCAGCGGTTCGTCGACCTCGACGTCCTCGCCGACCTCCTTGAGCCAGCGCGTGACGGTGCCCTCGGTGACGGACTCGCCCAGCGCGGGCAGGGTCACCTCGGTGGCGTCCCCGGCGCCGCGCTCCTCGGCGTCCTCGGCGGCGACGTCCTCGGAGGACAGCTCCTGGCCGGACGTGTCGGTGTCCCCGGCCTCGTCGTCGTCGGGGCCCGCGGTGCCCTCGACCGGCTCCTCGGTCTCGGGCTGCTCGGCCTCGGGCTGCTCGGCCTCGGGCTCCTCGGCGGAGGAGTCCTCACCGGAACCGGCCGCACCGCCACCGGACCCGTCACCGATCCGGGCCAGCGGGGCGTCGACCTCGACGGTCTCGTCCTCCTGGACGAGGATCTCCTCCAGGATCCCGGCCACGGGCGACGGGATCTCGGTGTCCACCTTGTCGGTGGAGACCTCGACCAAGGGCTCGTCGACGGCGACCTCGTCGCCGACCTCCTTGAGCCAGCGCGTGACGGTGCCCTCGGTGACGGATTCACCCAGGGCCGGCAGGTTCACGGTTTCAGACATGTCGTCCGTTTCTCCTCAAGTGCGTGCCGGCCGGGCCGGCGTGACGGTTGTCGGGGCCCGTCGTCGTCAGGCGGGCCGGTGGGGTGTGTGGTGGGCTCAGCCGTGCAGCGGGTGGCCGTTGAGGGCCATCGCGGCCTCGCCCAGCGCCTCGTTCTGGGTGGGGTGGGCGTGGACGAAGGCGGCCACGTCCTCGGGGTAGGCCTCCCAGTTCACGATGAGCTGGGACTCGCCGATCTGCTCGCTGATGCGCTTGCCGACGCCGTGCACGCCCACGATCGGGCCGTTCTTCTGGCGCACCATCTTGATGACGCCACCGGTGCCGAGGATGGAGGACTTGCCGTTGCCGGCGAGGTTGTACTCGACGGTCTCGACGTTGTCCTCGCCGTACTTCTCCTTGGCCTTGGGCTCGGTGTAGCCCACGGACATGACCTCCGGGTCGGTGAAGGTGACCTTGGGGATGTTGATGTCCTCGACGATCAGCGGGTTGTTTCCGGCGATCTCCTCGGCGACGAAGTGGCCCTGCTGGTACCCGCGGTGGGCCAGCTGCAGTCCGGGGACGATGTCGCCGATCGCGTAGATGTTGCCCACCCCGGTGTGCAGCCGCTCGTTGGTGATGACGAATCCCCGGTCCAGGGTGATGCCCTGCTCCTCGTAGCCCAGGCCCGCCGTCACGGGGCCGCGGCCCACGGCGACGAGGCAGACCTCGGCCTCGAACTCCTTGCCGTCCGCCAGCGTGACCTTGACGCCATCCCCGGTGTCCTCCACCTTCTCGAAGAAGGTGCCCAGGCTGGTCTTGATCTTCTTCTTCTTGAACTCCCGCTCGACGACCTTGATGATCGACGGGTCCTCGTTGGCCACGAGGTGGTCCAGGCCCTCGATGATGGTGACGTCGACGCCGAACGAGTTCCAGGCGGAGGCGAACTCCGAGCCGATGACACCGCCACCCAGGACGATGGCTGACTTCGGGGTGTAGTCCAGTTCGAGGGCCTCGGTCGAGGTCATGATCCGGCCGCCGATCGGCAGGCCGAAGGTCTTGGCCTCGGAGCCGGTGGCCAGGATGATGTTCTTGCCCGAGTAGCGGGTACCGTCCACCTCGATCTCGCTCTGCGAGACCAGCTTGCCCTCGCCCTCGATCACGGTCACCTTGCGCATCTTCAGCAGGCCGGTGAGGCCCTTGTACTTGCCCGCGACGATGCCGTCCTTGTAGGAGCGCACGCCGGCCATGTCGATCGAGTCGAGCGTGGTGTTGACGCCGTACTTCGAGCTGGTCCGCGCCTCGTCGGCGAGCTCGGCCGCGTGCAGGTACGCCTTGGTGGGGATGCAGCCCCAGTGCAGGCAGGTGCCGCCCAGCTTGGCCTTCTCGATGAGGCCGACCGTCAGCCCGTACTGGACGGACCGCAGCGCGGCGGCATACCCGGCGGAGCCACCGCCGAGGATGAGAACGTCGAATTCCTTGGCGGGTGCCTGATCGGCCACGATGGTGCTCCTCACGATCGGGCAGCGGGGTCACCGGTTGCCCTGGGGTTGGTGGACGGTCCGTGCTGGATCGTCACGGGTTGCCTCGGGTTTCACCTTAGCCGGACGTGACCGGTCGATCTACTCAACCGGCCGCGTCCGGCCCGCATTACCGGGTGCGCTGCTCGAGGAAGCGCATCAGGGTCCGCACCATCACGCCGGTGGCCTCCTTGGGCGTGTACCCGTAGGCCCCGGAGTCGTTGAAGGAGGGTCCCGCGATGTCCAGGTGGGCCCAGGGGGTGGGCGCGGCCTTGGCCTGTCCGGGGTCGCGTCCGGCGTCGACGAAGTCCCGCAGGAACGCGGCGGCCGTCAGCATGCCGCCGTTGCGGTCGCCCACGTTGGAGATGTCCGCGACCGCCGAGTCCAGTGAGGCCCGCTGGTTCTCGGGGATCGGCATGGCCCAGGCGTCCTCTCCCGCGGCGTCCGCGGCCCTGACCAGCTCGTCCCGCAGCTCCTCGGTGCCCATGACCCCCGTCGTGCGCGTGCCCAGGGCGATCATCTGCGCGCCGGTCAGCGTGGCCACGTCGATCACCGCGTCCGGGGTCTCGTCGGTGGCCGCCACCAGGCCGTCGGCCATCACCAGGCGGCCCTCGGCGTCCGTGTTCATCACCTCGACGGTCTTGCCGCCGTAGATGGTGATGACGTCCGAGGGGCGCTGGGCCGTGGCCGAGGGCAGGTTCTCGGCCATGCACAGCCACCCGGTGACCTTGACCGGTACCTTCAGCTCGGCCGCGGCCGCGACCACGGAGGTCACGGTCGCCGCACCGGCCATGTCCGACTTCATGGTGGTCATCGAGGTCGGCGGCTTCAGGGAGAGCCCGCCGGAGTCGAAGGTGATGCCCTTGCCCACCAGGGCCACGTGCCCGGACGCCTTGGCCGGGGAGTACTCGAGCTTCACCAGGCGCGGGGGACGGGACGAGCCCTTGCCGACGTTGAGGATCCCGCCGAAACCGTCCTTGGCGAGGCGCTTCTCGTCCCAGACGGTGACCTTCACCGGCAGTCGGCGCACCGCCTCGGCCACCTCCTCGGCAAAGGAGGCCGGGAACAGGTGGGACGGTGGCGTGTTGACGAGGTCGCGGGTGGCGCGGACGGCCCGGGCGACGACGGCGGCGCGCTCCAGCACGACCGCGGACTGCCGTGCCTTCAGCCCGGTCACGACGGCGATGTCCGAGACGGGCTCCTTGGCGTTCTCCCGGGCCGGCGCGGACCGGAAGGCCGTGAACGCGTACGCGCCCATGGCCGCGCCCTCGGCGACGGCGCCGAGGCGCTCGGGGCTCTCTGCCGGCAGGGCGAGCGCGACGGAGGTGGTCCCGGCCAGCTGCCGCACCGCGGCGCCGGCGGCGCGGCGCAGCGCTTCGTCCGCGACGTCCGCGCCGTCCTCGCTCGTGGTCTTGCCGACGCCGGTGAGCACCAGCAGGGGGAACGGCAGGGGGTCCAGTCCCGGGATACGCAGCACCTCGTCAGCGGCGCCCGTGACCCCCAGGGCCTCAAGGGAGTCCGCGAGGGCGCGGGCACCGGCCTCGGGTAGCGGGCTGGGCAGCAGGACCGGGCCGTCCTCGCCCTGGGCGATGCCGACGACGAGCGCCGAGGCCGTGCACTGGTCGAGGTCCGGTCCGATGGCGGTCACTACGGGAGCGAAGTCATTGATCACGTGCGCATTCTTCCATCGTTGGCGGCAGGGGCGGTGGCGCGCGCCCACACGGGACGTCCCACCGCCTCGATCCTAACCACGGAATACGGGGTGGCCCGCGGGCGTTGGACCGGACAAGACCACGACGCGGATGGACCGCGCGCCGGCACTCCGGGCCGGGATGGATCCCCAAGGGGCCGCCCCCACCGGAACGCCACGGCAGGAGACGACGGTGTGAAAGGACGGACGATGCAGGATCCCACCCAGTTGTTCACCCTGGAGGCCGCGGGCCGCGACCTGCTGGCCGGGGGGTTCGACGGTGCCTCGGCGCTGCGCGGGCTGGGTCTGCTGGCGGTGTTCGGCGGCCACCTCGATGCCGGGCACCTGTCCGAACAGGTCCGCCACACGCTGCTGGACTCCCTGGACCACAAGCTGCTGGCCAGCTTCGACGCCGACCAGCTGATCGACTACCGGGCCCGCCGCCCGCAGATCAGCTTCGACGGCGAGCGGTTCCTCGACTACCGCGCGCCCCGGCTGGAGCTCCACCTGGTCTCCGACGCCCTGGGCCGCCCCTTCCTGCTGCTCTCCGGCCCCGAGCCGGACTACCAGTGGGAGCGCTTCGTGTCCTCCGTGCTCTTCCTCGTGGACAAGCTCGACGTGAAGCTGGTGGCCCTCGTGGACGCCGTGCCGATGCCGGTCCCGCACACCCGTCCGCTGGGGGTGACCACCCACGGCAACCGCGAGGAGCTCGTGGCCGGGTTGTCCACGTGGAGCCCGCAGGCACGGATGGTGTCCGGGATCGGGCAGCTGCTGGAACTGCGCCTGGACGAACAGCGGCGGGGCACCGCCGGGTACACGCTCCACGTGCCGCACTACCTGGCCGACGCCGCCTACCCGCAGGCCGCCGTGGCCGCCCTCGAGTACGTCGGGGCCGCGCTCGGACTGATGCTGCCGACCGACGAGCTGCGCGAACGCGGCCGCGAGGTCGACCGTGAACTCGACCGGCAGACCGGTGCCTCGCACGAGATCACGGCCATGGTCGAGGGACTCGAGCGCAACTTCGACCAGCACTCGCCCGGCGCCGGGCGCTCGCTGCTGGTGGGCCCGGACGACCAGGTCCCGGACGCCGAGGAACTCGGTGCCGCCGTCGAGGAGTACCTGCAGAGCCAGCCCCGGCACGCCCTGGACCCGGACGCACCGGCCTCGGACACACCGACCCCGGACACTCCGGACCGGGGAGAGGACTCCGGCGACGGGGACGGCCCGGACCGCACCGCCTGACGCCCCGGCGAGCCGGTTCCGCCGGCACCGGTGGGCTCCTGCACAGCCGACCGGACCCGCCGTTCCCTGCACGGTGTCCGGCCGCGGCCCTGCGCCGGACCGGGCCGGGCGCAAGGGTGGAGGGTATGCACACACCCCGCCCGCAGGGCCAGCTCCGGACCGATCCACCGCCGTCGAGGCCCGCGCGCATCTCGGCCGTGGAGCCGGCCGACCTGGTCAGCTACATCCAGCACACCCTGGGATTCGTCCCGCGGAACAGCATCGCCGCGATCACCCTGGCCGACCGCTGCCTGGGAGCCGTCCTGCGCTGCGACTGGGACCTGTCCCTGGGCCGTGACCCCACGGCCACGACCGCCTACGCGCGGCAGGTCGCCGGATACCTGAGCGCCGATGAGCGGGCGGACGGCAGCCTCGTCGTCCTGTTCCGGGACGCCGCCGGCCACCACAGTGGGCAGGACGCGACCGACCGGCTGGTGGCCGAGGCCCTGGCGGCCGAGCTGAGTGCCGCCGGCCTCCCGGTGCGGGAGGCCTGGCTGGTAGCTGGTGGCCGGCTGTGGCACCTGGACTGTCCGGA
>DATBUG010000448.1:0-9479 GCA_036516315.1 Citricoccus sp. | reverse complement strand
CCTGCCCGACGACGCCCCCGCCGAAGCCGCGGAGGGGCTGTCCGCCGCAGTCCAGGCCGCGGCGGGTGACCCGGCAGTGCTGGCCGCCGCGGGCGCGGCGTACGACGCCGCCTTCCTGGCGATCCTGGCGGTGGTGGCGGTACTCGTCGCGGTCACCGCCCTCGTCACCGGCCGCCTGTTGCGCCACCACGGCCCGGGCACCCCCGCCAGCGCCTACGAGTCCAACCACTAGACGTATCCCCCCTCGGCGCATCGGGCCGGCGCCGCCGCAGCGGGGACTACTCAGGACAGGTCCAGCCGGGGCCAGGAGCTGAGGTCGGCGAGCATCTGGCGATCGTGCGTGGCGACGACCACGGCCGCCGGGGTCTCCAGCAGGGCCCGGGTGAGGCGGTCCACCAGCGCGGCGGAGAGATGGTTGCTGGGCTCGTCCAGCAGCAGCACGTCCGGGCGCCCGGCCAGGCACAGCGCCAGGTGCAGCCGGCTGCGCTGTCCCTCGGAGAGCGCGCCCACCGCGGTGTCCAGCGCCTCGCGGTCCAGCAGGCCGAGCGAGGACAACGGCAGGACCTCCTCCGGCGTCAGCGCACCGGCCATGCACAGCTGCGCGACGTGCCGGCGGTAGACCTCCCGGGCCGCGAGACCGGATGGCCAGGGGGGAGGCTCCTGGTCGAACAGGGCCACGCGTGCGCCCCGGCCGGTCTCCAGGGTGCCGCCGTCCGGCATGAGCCGGCCGGCCAGCAACCCGAGCAGGGTCGACTTGCCGGCCCCGTTGGGTCCGGTGACCAGGACCCGGCCACCCCCGGTCACCTCGAGGGACACCGGGCGCGGCAACCGCCCGGCCAGACAGAGGTCACGGGCCCGCACCAGGACCTGCCCAGAGCGGTCCCGACCGCGGGGGAAGGCCGGTTCCACGGGTGGTTCGGGCACGGGGACACGACGGGCGGCGAGGTCCGCCTCGCGGCGGCGCAGAGCCTGGACGGCGCCGGGTGCGCGGCTCTGGCGCTCGTGCCGGCCGTGCCCCTTGGCCGGACGCCACGCGGACTCCAGCCGGTCCCGCGCCCGCTGGGCCGCCTCGGCCAGGCGCGCCTGGTCCCGCTGCTGGGCGCGGGCCTCCTGGACCCAGCGGGCGCGCTCGGCCGCCCGGCCTGCCAGCCAGCCCTGGTAACCGCCCGCGTACAGCCGTGGGCGGCCGTCCCGGCTCGGGTCCAGGTCGAGGAACCGGGTGGCCACGTCCTGCAGCAGGGCCCGGTCGTGGCTGACCAGGACCAGGCCGCCGGGATGGTCCCGGAGCCGGGCGGTGAGGAACTCGAGCCCGGCGGCGTCCAGGTGGTTGGTGGGTTCGTCCAGCAGGAGCAGATCGTCCCGGGCGGCGAGCAGGCAGGCCAGCCGGACCCGGTGGCGCTGGCCCACGGACAACCGCTCCAGCGGCAGCTCCCGGTCCGTCTCGGCGCCCAGCGCGCCCAGGGCACGGTCGATGCGGCGCTCGGCGTCCCAGGCGTCCAGGACGGTGGCGGTCTGCAGCGCGGCGGCATAGGCATCTGCTGCCTCGGTGGCTCCCGGCGCTCCGCGCGCCAGGGCCGAGGCCGCCTCGTCCAGCTCCGCCAGGGCGCGGCGCGAGGGGGCGAGGGCGCGGTCGGCGAGTGATCCCACCGTCACGCCGGGGGGCGCGTCCAGGCGTTGCCCGAGCATCCCGAGCGTGCCCGCCCGGGTGACCGTGCCGGCGTCGGGCGCCAGGGTCCCGGCCAGGACGTGCAGCAGGGTGGACTTGCCCCGGCCGTTCTCGCCGACGACGGCCAGGCGGGTGCCGGGCGCGACGGTCAGCCGGACACCGCGCAGCAGCTGCCGGCCGCCGCGGCGCACGGTCAGACCCGTGGCGCGCAGCCGTGCTGCGGGCCCGGCGGGCAGCGCGTCGGCCGAGTGCGGAAGGTCGTGTGGAAGGGCGGGGTGCGGAAGGGTGGGGTGGTCATGGTGCATGGCGTGCCTTCGTCTCGTCGGGAGCCGGGCAGCACGAGGAACCGCCCGGCGGGGGCCGGGACGGCGGTCGGTCGAGTTAGGTGCAGTCTCGCAGGCCGCCGTCAGCGGCCGCGGCGCAGTCTCATCGAGGCGATACCCGTGTACACCATGCCCTCCATGCTAGGCGCCGGACCCTGGGTGAGGACAGGCTCTCCTGCGATGACAGGCACCTGGGCGCGCGCCTACCGTGGTGCCATGAAGCTCACCGCAGACCTTGAGAAGAAGTTCAACGAACAGATCACGCTCGAGCTCGAGGCCTCCATCGTGTACCGCCAGCTGGCCATCGAGGCTGAGGAACAGGACCTCACCGGCATGGCCTCCTGGCTGCGGCACCAGGCCGAGGAGGAGATCGAGCACGCCCACAAGTTCATCAGCCACGTGGTGGACCGGGGCAACCACGCCTCCATCGGGGCCATCGGCGCGCCCGCCGTCAACCCGGGACTCTCGCCCCTGGAGATCTTCGAGGCCTCCCTGGCCCATGAGCAGCGGGTCTCCGACGCGATCCGGGACCTGTACCGCGAGACCGAGGCGGCCGGTGACCTGGACGCCCGGCCGCTGCTGAACTGGTTCGTGGACGAACAGATCGAGGAGGAGGCCACGGTCCGGGAGATCATCGGCCGCATCCGCCTGATCGACAACGACGGCGCGGGCCTGCTGCGCCTGGACGCCGAACTCGGCGCGCGCGCCGCCGGCGCGCACGACTGACCACGACTGACCACGACTGACAGGGCCGGCCCGGGCCCGTCCTGTGGACTCGATGGTAGGTTTGACCTGCCCGGGCCTCCCGGGTGTGATGGACGTCAGGACTGCCCGGCAGCGCCGGCGTCCCACCACAGACCAACCGCAGACCAGAGGGAAGGCACGCTCCCATGGCCCACCAGGCTCCGACGGTTCCCCAGGGTTCTCCCCGCGTTTCGGACCAGACCCGCTCCAGCTCCCTGACCGAACTGGTCTCCACCGGCGTGCGGCTGCTGCCGCTGCAGGTGAAGGACGAGCTGGCCATGGTCAAGGGCCAGCTGGGCAAGAAGGGCGTCACGGCCGGGATCGGCGCGGCACTGGCCGTCGTCGGGCTCGTCTTCGCCTTCATCATGGTCGTCGCGCTCATCGTCGCGATGATCGGCGGCTTCGCCCAGGACCGCCCCATCTGGTTCTCCGCCCTCATGGTCGCCGCCGGCGCCCTGGTCCTCGCCCTGGTCTTCCTCGGCATCGGGGCGCTGCGGATCAAGGCGGCCATGCCGCTGGTTCCCGCCGAGACCATCCAGGGCGTCAAGTACGACCTGGGGTACCTCAAGGAGGGCAACGCCTTCGACCCGGCCGAGTTCGACCGCCTCGAGGCCCAGAAGGCCGAGGAGAAGCGCATCGCCCAGGCGCGCGAGGAGGAGCGGCGTAAGGCCGCCAAGGCCGAGGACAAGGCCGCGCGCAAGCGCGGGGAGGCCCCCAAGGAGGCCACCGTGCACGCGCCCACGTACGCGGAGCTGCGCCGCCGCACCCAGCTGCGCCGTCAGCACCTGGGCGACATCCGCTCGGGCCTGGAGGAGAAGACGGACGTCAAGGCGCAGTTCTCCAGCTTCACCTCGCAGTTCCGCGGCCGCTCGGCGGCCTCCGGGCCGGACGTGCAGGATCCGACGTCGCCGACCGCGCCGCACCACACCGGTGCCCGCGCCGGCCAGCGTGCGCACGACGCCGGGGAGAACGTGGGGGAGTACGTGCGGGAGAAGTGGCAGCCGCTGGCCCTGCTCGGGGCCGCCTCCACGGCCCTCGCGGTGTTCGCCCGCCAGCTGAAGAAGTAACCAGGTCACGGACGTCACCGTCCGTCATTATCCGCGCGGGGGTCCACGATGCGTCTGATCGGTGCCGGTCACCGCGATGACATCGAGTACGTGGTCACCGACCGGTTCCTCACGGTCCCCAACGTCATCACCGTCCTGCGGTTCTGCCTGGTCCCCCTGTTCGTCTGGTTCGTGGTCTCCGAGCGGTACACGGCGGCGTTCATCGTGCTGGCGGTCCTCTCCAGCACCGACTGGGTCGACGGCTACGTCGCCCGGCGCTTCAACCAGGTCTCCACGGTCGGGCAGTGGCTGGACCCGGCCGCGGACCGGCTCTCCCTGGCCGTCATCGCCGTCACCCTCGTCGTCACCGGCATCGCCCCCTGGTGGCTGGTGGCCTGCCTCGTGGTGCCCGACCTCGTGCTGGGACTGACGGCGCTCGTGCTGTTCCGGGGCAGCCCCGAGCTCGAGGTCACGGTGCTGGGGAAGGTCCGCACCGCGCTGCTGCTCGTCGGAGCCCCCCTGCTGTTGCTGGCCCAGGTGCCCGGGCTGGCGGACGGGCCGCTGACCACGGCCGCCACCGTGATCCTCGGCCTGGGGTGTGCCGGCCACATCCTGGCAGCCGCGGACTACCTGGCCGGTTGTGTGCGCCAGTACCGCCGGCTCAGGGCCCGGGGACTGGACCCGCGGGACCGCGCCAGCTGGGCGCGTGCATGAAGTGGCTGTCCATCCTGGCCGCGGTGGCCGGTGCCTTCTGCCTGGCACTGGGCAGTGAGCGCCAGGCCGCCGGGGTCCGGAAGCACGCGCGGTACCTGAGGCTGCACCCCCGCTCCGGATTCTGGAAGCTGTTCACCTCCGGCGCCTGGCTCGCCGGGGGCGGGCTGATGCTGCTGGGGATCGTGCTGAACGTCTACGCCCTGGCCACCGCACCGCTGACCGTGGTCCAGCCGATCGGGGCGATCGCGGTGGTGATCACCACCGTCCTGCACGCCCGCGTCCAGCACATGCGCCTGAACCGTCAGACCGTCGGGGCGATCACCGCCTGCGTGGCCGGCTCTGCGGCCTTCGTGCTGGTGGCGATCGTGGCCACCGAGGAGAACCCCGCGCCCACCGCTGACCAGGAACAGACCACCGCGGTGGTGGCCGTCACCGCGACCGTGCTGTGCGCCGTCGCGGCGGCCGTCATGCTGCGGTTCCCCAGCGCCTTCGCCTACATCGTCGGCGCCGGAGTGCTGTTCGGCTTCGTGGCCGTCTTCGTGCGCCTGGGCTCGATCCACCTGTTGCGCGGTGACGCCGGCGGGCTGCTCGGCGTGCCCTGGTTCGAGGTGGGGATCATCGCCGTGACGGGACTGCTGGGGGTGTACTTCGTGCAGAGCGCCTACCAGCACGGGCCACCGGACCTCGTGGTGGCCGGGCTGACCGTCATCGACCCCATGGTCGGCGTCCTGACCGGGATCATCGTGCTGGGCGAACTCCAGCCCGACCTGCCCTGGTGGGTGGGTTGGTGCATGGCGGTGGCCGCGGCCGTTGCTACGCTCGGAGTCGTTGCCCTGGCACGGCACCATCCCGACGTGATCCAGCGACGTCAGCAGACAGGAGCCCCATCCCCGTGACGGCATCGACGGAGCGCCCGCTCAAGGTCCTCATCGCCGCGGACACCTACCCGCCGGACGTGAACGGAGCCTCCGTGTTCTGCTATCGCCTGGCCAAGGCCCTCCACGCCCGGGGCCACGAGGTGCACGTGCTGGCCGCCCGCAACGAGCCGGGCCCGGACACCGTCCAGGTGAACGAGGAGGCCACGGTCCACCGCCTGCAGTCCGTGAAGGCCCCCACACACGAGTACTACCGGCTGGTCTTCCCGTGGCACGCGCGCCGGTCCATCGGCACGCTGCTGGACGAGATCCGCCCGGACGTGGTGCACGTGCAGTGCCACTACATGATCGGCGAGGCGGCGATCAACGAGGCCGAGAGGCGACGGATCCGCACGATCTCGACCAACCACTTCATGCCGGAGAACCTCGAGCCGTTCCTGCCCTTCCCGCAGTGGTTCCTGGACATCGTCTCGAGGAACTCGTGGCGGGACATGGGCCGGTTGATGCGCAAGACCGCCGCCGTGACCACCCCCACCGCCCTGGCGGCGCGGACCATGTCCGAGCACGCGGGACTGGACTACGTGCTGCCGATCTCCAACGGGATCGACTCCGCCGCCTACGAGCGCGCCCCGGGGGAGGCCGTGGAGCGCCCGGGCCACCCGGTGGTGCTCTTCGTCGGCCGGCTGGCCGTGGAGAAGAACGTGGACGTGCTGATCCGGGCGATCGGCCGGATGGACCCCGAGCTGGACGTCCACCTGGAGGTGGTGGGGGACGGGGAGCAGCGCGGCCCGCTGCGTGCCCTGGTGGAGGAGCTCGGCCTGGGGGAGCGGGTGCACTTCCTCGGCCACGTCTCCGACGCCGAGCTGCACACCGCGTACCTGCGCGCCGACGTCTTCTGCCAGCCCGGCACCGCCGAGCTGCAGTCCCTCGTCTCGCTCGAGGCCATGAGCGCCTCCAAGCCGGTGGTGCTCGCCGACGCGCTGGCCCTGCCCCACCTGGTCACGGACGGGGACAACGGCTATCTCTTCACCCCCGGCGACGCCCAGGACCTGGCCGCCAAACTGACGGCCGTGCTGACCGCGGACGAGCAGGATCGCGCGCGGATGGGCCGAGCCTCCCACGAGAGGGCCGTGAAGCACTCCCAGGACAAGACAATCGATCTGTTCGAGCGGCTCTACCGCGGCGCGACGGCCGAGGAGGTCCGCGCGCTGCTCTGAACCCGGCGCCACCACGGGTGTCCGGCGCCGCCGCTACGGCCTAGGATCGCCGTGTGGAGTGGTGGTTCGCGGCCGATGCGGAGTGGGCCCGCCAGATCGTCCAGCGCGGGGTGGCGGCCCTGTACCTGATCGCGTTCTGGTCCACGCTCAACCAGTTCAGCGCGCTGCTGGGCGAGCACGGGCTGCTGCCTGCCCCGGCCGTCCTGGCCGCGGGGCGGCAGCGGGGCCCGACCCTCTTCAGCCGCTGGCGGTACACGGACCGGCGCCTGGCCGGCGTCGCCGTCGTGGGCATGGTCATCGCCGCAGCCCTCGTGGCGGGGCTCCCGCAGGCCGGGCCGCCCTGGGTGCCCCTGGCCGCGTTCCTGGCCCTGTATGGGCTGTACATGTCGATCGTGAACATCGGGCAGGTGTTCTACGGCTTCGGCTGGGAGATGCTGTTGCTCGAGGCCGGGGTGGTAGCCGGCCTGCTCGGCTCCCACCAGGCCACCCCGCACCTGCCGGTGGTGCTGCTCATCGCGTGGCTGGTGTTCCGCCTGGAGTTCGGCGCCGGGATGATCAAGATGCGCGGTGGCCGCGAGTGGCGTGACCTCACCGCCATGGACTACCACCATCAGACCCAGCCGATGCCGAACCCGCTGAGCCGCCAGGCGCACCTCAAACCCCGGTGGTGGCACCGCTGCGAGGTCTTCGGCAACCACGTGACGCAACTGGGGATGCCCTTCCTGCTGTTCCTGCCCCAGCCGGTGGCCTCGATCGGCGCCACCGTGATCATCCTGACCCAGGTGTGGCTGGTGGCCACGGGAAACTACGCCTGGCTGAACTGGGCGACGATCATCCTGGCCGCCGGCGCCCTGGGGGACCGGGCGATCCACGCGGTCTTCCCGGCGCTGCCCGAGGACCTCGGCACCGCCACCGAGCCGCCCGTGTACTGGACCGTGCTCGTGCTCGCGGCGTGCGCGGCGATCGTCGTCGCCTCCGTCCCCGCACTGCGGAACCTGTTCTCGACGCAGCAACTGATGAACGCGTCCTTCAACCGCTGGCAGGTGGGCAACGCCTATGGCGCGTTCGGCACGGTGACCAAGACCCGCATCGAGGTCATCGTCGAGGGCACGGAGGAGGGCACGGAGGACGAGCCGCCGCCGGAGGAGAGCTGGCGGGCCTACGAGTTCAAGGGCAAGCCCGGAGACGTCCGGCGCCGTCCCGGCCAGTTCGCCCCGTACCACCTGCGCCTGGACTGGATGATGTGGTTCCTGCCGCTGTCCGGGATCCACCAGCGCTGGTTCTTCACGCTGCTGGCCCGCCTGCTGGCCGCGGACCCGGCCACGCTGCGCCTGCTGCGGCACGACCCCTTCGACGGGCGGCGTCCGGCGCTGTTGCGCGTGCGGACCTTTCGGTACCGCTTCGCCACCCGCGCCGAGCGCCGCGCCGAAGGGCTGTACTGGGTCCGTGACCGGGGACGCACGGTCATCGGGCCAGTCGCCGCACGGTGAGCCCACACCGCCGCTAGGATGGATCCCTGTGCGGCCGGGATCCCCGGCCCGCGGGGCGTTAGCTCAGTTGGTCAGAGCAGGGGACTCATAATCCCTGGGTCACGGGTTCAAGTCCCGTACGCCCTACCAGGAGCCCGCCGCGGTCTGCCCGTCAGTCGAACCGGCCGGCGTGCGGCATCATGTTCGTCGGGCTGTAGCGCAGGTCCGTCAGGGTCACGCCGGACTGCTTGTTGCGGGCGTGGGCGATCTTGCCGCCCTCCACGACGATCGCCACGTGGTAGACCCCCGTGCTGCCGCCGTTACTGGACCAGTAGACGAGGTCGCCGGGCTTGGCCTGCGAGAGCGGCACCTTTTGGTCCGCGGCCGCGTACTGAGACTTCGAGGTCCGCGGCAGGGACTGGCCGCCGGCCGAGAACGCCCCCGTGGTGAACCCGGAGCAGTCATAGCCGTAGGGGCCGTTGCCACCGTACTGGTAGTAGGTGCTGTTGCTCTTAGCCTTCGTGGTGGCCCACTTCACGGCCTTGACCTTCCACGTCTTCGTCGTGGACGAGGCGCGGGTCTCGTCCAGGGGGGCCAGAGCGGGGGTCGCGACGTTGCCACGGCCCTTGAGCGCACCGGCGGCCTGGTACAGGAATGACGCGGTCTCGGCCCGGGTGATGTTGTTGCGGGGCTTGAACGTCCCGTCGCCGTAGCCCGACGTGATGCCCCGACCCCGCAGCCAGGACGCCGCGGTGAAGTACTCCTGGCCGGGTCCGAGGTCTTTGAAGGCACCGCCCTTCGCCTGGGGGAGGTCGGCCAGCCGGTGGAGGAAAGCGGCCAGCTCGCCCCGGGTCACCGGCCGATTCGGCCGGAAACTGCGGTCCTTGTATCCCACGGAGATCCCGTCCTGGGCGAACCAGGTGATGGCCTCGTAGTTGGCTCCACCGGGGTTGACGTCCGTGAAGTAGCGTGCCGAGGTCTGGGGATGCGACGGAGTGGTCAGGCGGTACAGGAAGGCAGCGACCTCACCGCGCGTGACCATCCTGTTCTTGCGGAACGTGTTGTCGTTGTACCCGACGGAGATCTTCTGGCAGGCCATCCACGTGATGGCGTCATAGAAGCCGGAGCCACGGGGATTGTCCTTGAAGGCCGCCCGCTGGCACGACTGCGCCGCCACCGCGGGTTCGGCCGTTGCCACGGAGCCGGCCAGGCAGGCGCCGGCGAGCACGGAGGCGGCCGCGCCGCCGGCGAGGACGGCGGACAGGCGGGTGCGGATGGCCCGGTGGGCAGGCCGATTCTGGGAAGTAGACACAGTGGTCCCCTTGCTGGATGCGAGCGATGTTTTCTTGTCCAACGCGAGGGACGGAACGTCCGGGGAAGCGCGCGCGGTGCCCGAGTGGGCGCTGGATTGCTCCAGGTGACCCG
>DATBUG010000447.1:0-3112 GCA_036516315.1 Citricoccus sp. | reverse complement strand
AGGACGACGAGGGCACGGACGAGCCCGGTTCCGGGCCGTCCGGTGCCGTGGACCGGGACGCGGAGCTGAGCAAGTTCCGTGAGTTCCTGGACTCCGTGGACCCCGAGGACTTCGCCGACGGCGGTCCCGGCCAGTCCTGACGGGGGGCTGCATCGCCGGTTGGTAGCGTGCGCTGGCCGCGGCGGTGGCCGGTCCGGGCGGCGACCAGGGTGCGACACGACCGGTCCGAAAGCGACCGGGTCTTTGACCACGGCCCTCCTCGGGCATACCGTCGTCAGCAGAGGTTCCACACTGCCTGCCGGTCCATTCGCACCGGCCAGCGACCAGGGCCGGGCCGATGCCCGGCACACCGCGCTGGCCAGGACGGCCGGGCGACTTCCTTTCCCCCGTGTGGACCTGAGACCAGGAGGGTTCCAGTGAGTCCGAAGGGCGAGTCCGGGCAGACCCCGGCCGTGACGCAGGGGGCCCGGCGTACCCCCGCGCAGGGCATGCTGTTCACCGAAGACCTACCGGTGCTCGACGAGTGCGCGGGGTACCGCGGACCGACTGCCTGCAAGGCCGCGGGGATCACCTACCGCCAGCTGGACTACTGGGCCCGCACGTCTCTCGTGGTGCCCACGGTCCGCGGAGCCAGTGGCTCGGGCACCCAGCGGCTGTATTCGTTCCGGGACATCCTGGTCCTGAAGGTGGTCAAGCGGCTGCTGGACACCGGTGTCTCCCTGCAGCAGATCCGGTCCGCCGTGGAGCACCTGCGCGAACGCGGCGTGGACGACCTGGCGCAGATCACCCTGATGAGTGACGGCGCCTCGGTCTACGAGTGCACCTCGGCCGACGAGGTCATCGACCTGGTCCAGGGCGGCCAAGGGGTCTTCGGGATCGCCGTGGGCCGCGTGTGGCGCGAGGTCGAGGGATCCCTGGCCTCACTACCGGCCGAACACCTGCACCCCGTCGACGAAGACTTCCCCGGGGACGAGCTCTCCGAACGGCGGGCGAGACGCCGCTCCGCGTCCTGACCGGACGGCGCCACTGCGCGTCCTGACCGGACCGGGCCCTCCGTCATCAGTGCCGGCGGCGCGTCTCCCGGTTCTCCTGCAGCGGCCGGTGGACGGCGGCGAGCAGGACGTCGAATAGTGCGGAGGCCTCCGCGGCGGCGGCGCCGGGCCACGCGTGGACGGGCCAGGCCGCCCCCTGGATCTGTTGCCAGTCCGGCTGCTCGGGAATGGCCACTGGCAGGAGCCGGTCGCCGTACATCCGCTCCATCTCGCCGAGCCGGAACTCGTGCTCCACGCTGGTCTGCCGGACCCGGTTGGCCACCACGCCGGTGGAGGTCACGCCCTGGGCGTACTCGCGGCGGAACAGGTCCAGGGCACGCAGCGTGCGCTCGGTGCCCGCCACGGAGAACAGGCTGGGCTCGGCCACCAGCAGCACGTCGGTGGAGGCCGCCCAGGCTATCCGGGTCACCCCGTTGAGCGCCGGAGGGCAGTCGATGAGGACCAGCTCGTAGCGGGTGACCGGCTCCAGGAGTTGGGCGAGGCGGCGCAGTTCCCGCGCTCGGGTGGTGGGGCGCTCGTACAGGGAGGTACGGGAGGACCCGCGGACCACGTCGAGGACCGTCGAGCGTTCCTCGCGCCCGGCCGGCCGGGACGTGTTCCCGGCGGCGGGCCGGGGCCACCCGGAGGGCACGACGTGGTCGGTCAGGGCCACCCGGCGCGGGTGGGAGAGCAGGGTGCCCGCGTCCTGGGTCCCGGCGTCCTGGCCCACGCCCAGTCCGGTGGTCGCGTCCGCGTGCGGGTCCATGTCCACCACAAGGGTGGGGATGCCCTGCGCCAGTGCAGCCGAGGCCAGCCCCAGGGTGACGGAGGTCTTACCGACGCCGCCCTTGAGGCTGGAGATGGAGATGATCTGCACGGCGATGGGTTCCTGACTGTCGACCGGAGGGTGATGGCCCGGGGCCGTGGTCCATCCTAGTGCGGCTGACACTGTGACAGGCCTCACACCGCGGGCGTCCCTGGCGTGTGCGACACTGTCCGGTGACGCAAGCCACAACGAAGTGGCCCCACCGAGCGCTGTCCGCGCCTGACCGTGTTCCGGCAACGCCGCCGGAAGCCAGGAGGCTCCATGTCACCGAACGCCACCGACGGAATGTTCTCCAAGGTTCTGGTCGCCAACCGCGGGGAGATCGCGGTCAGGGCGTTCCGGGCCTGCTATGAGCTCGGTGCCAGGACCGTGGCGGTCTTCCCGTACGAGGACCGGAACTCGATCCACCGGCAGAAGGCCGACGAAGCCTACCGGATCGGTGAGGAGGGGCACCCGATCCGGGCGTACCTGGACGTGGACGAAATCATCCGGGTGGCCCAGGAGTCCGGGTGTGACGCGATCTACCCCGGGTACGGTTTCCTCTCGGAGAACGCCGGGCTGGCCCGGGCCGCGGAGGCGGCGGGGATCACCTTCGTCGGCCCGCCGGCGGACGTGCTGGAGCTGACGGGGAACAAGGTCGAGGCCCTGCGGGCGGCCCGTGAGGCCGGGATCCCCACGCTGAAGTCCTCCGAGCCCAGCGCGGACGCCGAGTGGCTGGTCGGGCAGGCGGAACAGATCGGTTTCCCCGTGTTCGTCAAGGCCGTGGCCGGTGGCGGCGGGCGGGGGATGCGCCGGGTCGAAACGGCCCGCGAGCTCCCGGAGGCGCTGTCCGCGGCGATGCGGGAGGCCGAGACGGCCTTCGGGGACCCGACGGTGTTCCTGGAGCAGGCGGTGCTGCGTCCGCGGCACATCGAGGTCCAGGTGCTCGCCGACTCCTCCGGGGAGACGGTGCACCTGTTCGAGCGGGACTGCTCGATGCAGCGCCGCCACCAGAAGGTCATCGAGATCGCCCCGGCGCCTCAGCTGGACGAGTCCATCCGTCAGGCGCTGTACACCGACGCGGTCAAGTTCGCCAAGGCGATGGGCTACGTCAACGCCGGGACGGTCGAGTTCCTCGTGGACACCGCCGGGGAGCGGGCCGGGCAGCACGTCTTCATCGAGATGAACCCCCGGATCCAGGTGGAGCACACGGTCACCGAGGAGATCACGGACGTCGACCTGGTCGCCTCCCAGCTGCGCATCGCGGCGGGGCAGC
>DATBUG010000446.1:0-4632 GCA_036516315.1 Citricoccus sp. | reverse complement strand
GAACCCGCCCGGCGGCGCCGCGGCTGGATCGCCGTGGTCGTGCTGGCCGTGGGATACGTGGCGGACCAGCTGACCAAGCGCTGGGTGGAGACCACCATGGCCGAGGGGCAGGTCATCGACGTGCTGCCACCGCTGCTGCGCTGGCACTTCATCCGCAATCCGGGGGCGGCCTTCTCGATCGGGGAGGAACACACCTGGGTCTTCACTCTCATCCAGGCCGGCGTCGCGGTGTTCGTGGCCGTCCTGCTGGTCAGGGTGCGTTCCACGGCCTGGGCCCTCGCGCTCGGCGGCCTTCTGGGCGGCGTCCTGGGAAACCTCACGGACCGGCTGCTGCGGCCGCCCGCCTTCGGCGTGGGGCACGTGGTGGACTTCATCGCCCTGCCCAACTTCGCGATCTTCAACATCGCGGACTCGTTGATCGTCTGCTCGATGGTCGGCATCGTGCTGTTGATGTTCACCGGCCGCCGGCTCGATGGCACCCGCGAACCGCAGCAGGCAGAGCGCCCCGCGCGCCCGGGGGCGGACCGTGACTGACGCGACGGACGGACCGCCGCCGGGGCTGGCCGTCGTCGTGCCGGGCCCGGACGACGCCGGACGCCGGGTGGACGCGGTCCTGGCCGCGGCGCTCGGGGTGTCCCGGACCAAGGCCGGCTCCTGGTGCGCCGAGGGCCGGGTGGCGCAGCGTCCCGCCGGCACGGCCTCCGGCGGGCGGGGCGTGCAGAAGTCGGCGAAGGTGCTGCCCGGCACCGAGCTCGTCGTCGAGGTGCCGGAGGAGACCGACCCGCTCGAGGTGAAGGTGGAGATCGTGCAGGACCTGAGAATCCTGGCTGACGACCCGGACTACGTCGTCGTCGACAAGCCCGTGGGCGTGGCCGCCCACCCGTCCCCGGGCTGGGTGGGGCCGACCGTCGTCGGAGGCCTCGCCGGCGCCGGCTACCGGATCTCCACCTCGGGGGCACCGGAGCGGCAGGGGATCGTCCACCGGCTGGACGTGGGGACCTCCGGGGTGATGGTCGTGGCGAAGTCCGAACGGGCGTACACCGCCCTGAAGGACGCGTTCCGGGACCGGACCCCCCGCAAGATCTACCACGCGGTCGTCCAGGGGCTGCCGGACCCCCTGAACGGGACGATCGACGCGCCGATCGGCCGGCACCCGGGCCACGACTGGAAGTTCGCCGTCCTCGACGGCGGGCGCGACTCGGTGACCCACTACCGCACCCTCGAGGCCTTCGGCCGGGCGACGCTCGTGGAGGTCGAGCTCGAGACCGGGCGTACGCACCAGATCCGCGTCCACTTCGCCGCCTTGCGCCACCCCTGCGCCGGGGACCTGACCTACGGCGCGGACCCCCGGTTAGCCGCCGAACTGGGACTCACGCGGCAGTGGCTCCACGCCCACCGGCTCGGTTTCGACCACCCGGTGACGGGGGAATGGGTCGAGTACGAGAGCCCCTATCCGCAGGACCTGGCCTACGCGCTGGATGTCCTGCGGGACCAGTAGGGTAGTACGGCAACACACAGCAGTCCTCCGCCGCCCAGCGCGCGGCGGAGCGCGAGGGCAGTAGGGAAGTGCACACCATGACGTCGACCACCACGGCAGCAGGACGGGGCCCGGGAGGCGGCTTCTCCCACCTGCACACCCACACCGAGTACTCCATGCTGGACGGCGCCGCCAAGCTCAGCGAGCTGTTCGTGGAGACCGAGCGCCTGGGCATGGATTCCATCGCGATCACGGACCACGGTTACCTGTTCGGGGCGTTCGACTTCTGGAAGAAGGCCACGGACGCCGGCATCAAGCCCATCATCGGCCTGGAGGCCTACCTCACGCCGGGGCACCAGCACCGCTCGGACAAGACGAAGGTCCGCTGGGGCGAGCAGCACCAGCGCGGCGACGACGTCTCCGGTGGCGGCGCCATCACCCACATGACCCTGCTGGCCCAGAACAACACCGGCATGCACAACCTCTTCCGGGCCGGCTCGATCGCCTCCCTGGACTCCGTGTACGCCAAGTGGCCGAGGATCGACCGGGACCTGCTCTCCACCTACTCCGAGGGGCTCATCGGCACCACCGGCTGCCCCTCGGGCGAGGTCCAGACGCGGTTGCGCCTGGGCCAGTACAAGGAGGCGGTCGAGGCCGCCGCGGAGTTCCGGGACATCTTCGGCAAGGACAACTTCTACTGCGAGCTGATGCAGCACGGGCTGGACCTGGAGAAGCGGGTGGTGCCGGACCTGTTGCGCCTGGCCAAAGACCTGAACCTGCCGCTGGTCGCCACCAACGACC
Organism: Citricoccus sp.; assembly: GCA_036516315.1. Taxonomy (GTDB): domain Bacteria; phylum Actinomycetota; class Actinomycetes; order Actinomycetales; family Micrococcaceae; genus Citricoccus. Next base: position 2,354 of record DATBUG010000446.1, on the reverse strand, counting down.
TGCACTACACGCACGAGCACGACGCCAAGCCGCACGAGGCGTTGCTGGCCATCCAGTCCGGATCCACGCTGCTCGAGCCCACCTACGACCAGGGCGGTTCGCGGTTCGCCTTCACGGGCACGGAGTTCTACCTCAAGTCACCCCGCCAGATGCGGGAGCTGTTCTCGGAGTTCCCCGAGGCGTGTGACAACACCCTGCTCATCGCCGAGCGGTGCGAGGTCTCGTTCGACACCAGCGCGAACTACATGCCCAAGTTCCCCTGCCCGCCGGGGGAGGACGAGACCAGCTGGCTGACCAAGGAGGTCGCCACGGGTCTGAAGTACCGGTACCCCAACGGGGTCCCGGACCACGTGCGCAAGCAGGCCGACTATGAACTCGACGTCATCATCTCCATGGGGTTCCCGGGGTACTTCCTCGTGGTGGCCGACTTCATCAACTGGGCCAAGGACCACGGCATCCGGGTGGGTCCCGGGCGTGGTTCGGGCGCCGGCTCCATGGTGGCCTACGCCCTGCGGATCACGGAGCTGGACCCGCTCGAGCACGGCTTGATCTTCGAGCGCTTCCTGAACCCGGACCGCGTGTCCATGCCGGACTTCGACGTCGACTTCGACGATCGCCGGCGCTCCGAGGTGATCGAGTACGTCACCGAGAAGTACGGGGACGAGCGCGTGGCGATGATCGTCACCTACGGCACCATCAAGACCAAGCAGGCCCTCAAGGACTCGGCCCGCGTGATGGGCTTCCCGTTCTCCATGGGCGAGACGCTGACCAAGGCCCTGCCGCCGGCGGTGATGGCCAAGGACATCCCCCTGAAGGACATCGAGGACAAGGACGCGCCCCGCTACGCGGAGGCCGGGGAGTTCCGGGAGCTCGTCGCCAGCGATCCCGACGCGGCCAAGGTCTTCGAGACGGCCAAGGGCGTGGAGGGTCTGAAGCGCCAGTGGGGCGTGCACGCCGCGGGCGTGATCATGTCCTCCGAACCGATCATCGACGTCATCCCGATCATGCGGCGCCTGCAGGACGGCCAGGTGATCACCCAGTTCGACTACCCCACCGCGGAGGGGCTCGGGCTGATCAAGATGGACTTCCTGGGCCTGCGGAACCTGACGATCATCTCGGACGCCATCGAGAACATCAAGGCCAACCAGGGCTTCGACCTGGACCTGGAGTCCCTGGAGTTCGACGACCAGCCCTCCTACGAGCTGCTCGCCCGCGGCGACACGCTGGGCGTGTTCCAGCTCGACGGCGGCCCCATGCGGTCCCTGCTGAAGATGATGAAGCCGGACAACTTCGAGGACATCTCGGCGACGATCGCGCTCTACCGTCCGGGGCCGATGGGGGCGAACTCGCACACCAATTACGCCCTGCGCAAGAACGGCCAGCAGGAGATCACGCCGATCCACCCGGAGCTGGAGGAACCGCTGCGGGAGATCCTGGACACCACCTACGGGCTGATCGTGTACCAGGAGCAGGTGATGGCCATCGCCCAGAAGGTGGCCGGGTACTCGCTCGGACAGGCGGACATCCTCCGCCGGGCGATGGGCAAGAAGAAGAAGTCCGAGCTCGACAAGCAGTACGTCGGCTTCCACCAGGGCATGATCGACCGGGGGTACTCGGAGGCGGCCGTCAAGGCCCTGTGGGACATCCTGCTGCCGTTCTCCGACTACGCGTTCAACAAGGCCCACTCGGCCGCCTATGGCCTGGTGTCCTACTGGACCGCCTACCTCAAGGCGCACTACCCGGCCGAGTACATGGCCGCGCTGCTCACGTCCGTGGGCGATGACAAGGACAAGATGGCGATGTACCTCAACGAGTGCCGCCACATGGGCATCACGGTGCTGCCGCCGGACGTCAACGAGTCCTCGCTGTACTTCACCCCGGTGGGCAAGGACATCCGGTTCGGCATGGCAGCCGTGCGCAACGTGGGCGCCAACGTGGTCTCGGCCATGGTCTCGGCCCGCGAGGAGAAGGGCCACTTCACCTCTTTCCAGGACTTCTTCAAGAAGGTCCCGGTGGTGGTCTGCAACAAGCGGACCATCGAGTCGCTGATCAAGGCCGGTGCCTTCGACTCGCTCGGCTACGCCCGGCGGTCCCTGCTGGCCATCCACGAGGAGGCCGTGGACGCCACGGTGGCCCAGAAGCGGCAGGAGGCGAACAACCAGTTCGACTTCTTCTCCATCCTCGAGGCCGAGGGGGGCGAGGCAGCCGACGCCGGCCTCGGCCTGGAGGTGCCGGACATGCCCGAGTGGGACAAGAAGGACAAGCTCTCCTTCGAACGGGAGATGCTCGGCCTCTACGTCTCCGACCACCCCCTGCAGGGGCTGGACGGCGTGCTGGCCCAGCACGCGGACCAG
>DATBUG010000445.1:0-6373 GCA_036516315.1 Citricoccus sp. | reverse complement strand
ACATCTACACCCAGCCCGTGCAGTGGATCCCGGACCCGTTCACCGCCCAGAACTACGCCACGGTGCTCGAGGACGTGCCCTTCGTGCAGTACTTCTGGAACTCCCTGCTGATCACCGGCGTGCTCACCGTCGTGCAGGTGGCCCTGGGCATCATCACCGCGTTCGCCCTGGTGTTCCTGAACTTCCCCGGGCGCCACGTGGTGTTCCTGTTCGTCATCGCAGCCCTGATGGTGCCGAACCAGATCACCGTCATCTCCAACTACGCCCTCGCCGCGGACCTCGGCTGGCGCAACACCTACACCGGCATCATCGTCCCGCTGGCCGGGGTCGCCTTCGGAACCTTCCTGCTGCGCAACCACTTCGCCTCGCTGCCCCGGGAGATCATCGAGTCCGCCCGGCTGGACGGCACCGGCCCCTTCCGGCTGCTGTTCCGCATCCTGCTGCCCATGTCCTGGCCCACCGTGGTGGCGTTCACCCTGATCACCATCGTCACCGAGTGGAACCAGTACCTGTGGCCGTTCCTCATGGCGGACACCGCCGAGGTCGCCCCGCTGCCCGTCGGGCTCACCCTGCTGCAGAACAACGAGGGCAGCACCAACTGGGGCCCGGTCATGGCCGGGACCGTGCTGGCCATGATCCCCATCCTCATCGTCTTCCTGATCCTGCAGAAGCAGATGATCAAGGGCCTGACCGCCGGCGCGGTCAAGGGCTGACCCGCCCGCCGGGTCAGCACCACATCCATCGCACCACCTCACGAGGAGACCGACCATGATGAAGACCTTCTCCCGGCGCCTGGCCTCCGGCGCCGCGACCCTCGGCATCGCCGCGCTGGCCCTGACCGCGTGTGCCGGGACGGGCGGGGGCGAGTCCGCCGAGGGCGGTGAGGGCTCGGCGGACAAGATCGTGTTCTGGTCCAACCACCCGGGCTCTTCCAAGCCCATCGAGGAGGAGATCATCGCGGACTGGAACGAACAGAACCCGGACCTGCCGGTGGAGCTCGTGGACGCGGGCGCCAACTACGAGGAGGTCGCCCAGAAGTTCAACGCGGCCCTGGCCGGCGGCGAGCTGCCGGACGTCATCGTCGCCTCGGACGTGAACTGGTTCAACTTCGCCCTGAACGAGAACTTCGCCCCGATGGGCCAGCTCTGGGATTCCCAGGAGGTCGACTCGGGAGACCTGGTGGACACGCTGCGGGACGACTACGAGTTCCAGGACGAGCACTGGGCCATGCCCTACGCCCGGTCCACGAACCTGATGTACGTCAACGACGAGATCTTCGAGCAGGCCGGCCTGCCGGCCGAGGGCTTCGAGACCTGGCAGGACTTCGCCGAGGCGGCCCCCGCCCTCAAGGAGGTCACCGGTGATGACCCGGTCCTGGTGGTCCCGGACGGCTCCACGTACCTCGACTGGTACTTCCAGGGCATGATCTGGACCTTCGGCGGCGCCTACTCGAAGGACTGGACCGCCACCTTCACGGACCCCGCCTCGATCGAGGCCGGCGAGTTCCTGCAGGACATGGTCCAGGAGGGCTACATCGAGATCAGCAATGACCCGACGAACACCTTCGCCGTCGGCTCCGCCGCCGCGCTGCTGGAGTCCACCGGACAGCTCGGCGGGCTGACCGAGACCGCCACCATGGACTTCTCCACCGTCTACCTGCCCGGCCCGCGGCCCGGTGCGGCCACGGGCGGTGCCGGGCTGGCGATCCCCGCCGGCATCTCGCAGGAGCGCCAGGAGAACGCGGTGCGGTTCATCGACTTCATGACCAGCACCGAGAACACCGTGCGCTTCAGCCAGGCCACCGGGTACATGCCGGTGCGCAAGTCCGCCATGGAGCACCCCGAGCAGGCCGCCTACCTCGAGGAGAACCCGAACGCGATGACCGCGATCAAGCAGCTCAACGAGAACACGCAGCCGCAGGACGCCGCGCGCGTGTTCGTCCAGGGCGGCGGCGCACGCATCGGCGGTGCGCTGGACGAGATCACCACCGGCGGTGCCGACGTCACCGAGGTGTTCACGCGGCTCCAGGAGGAGACACAGCAGATCATCGACCGGGACATCACCCCGCAGCTCGAGCAGTGAGCCCCCGGACCGGCGCCGTCCCCTGCGGGGCGGCGCCGGTCCGTCCGTTCCCGCCGACCGCCACCTTCACTCCCCTGCCCCCTGCCCCCCCGATCTCGCCAGGAGACCCAACCGATGGCCACCGTGACCTTCGACAGCATGACCCGCCACTTCCCGGGCAATCCCGAGCCCTCGGTGGACGCGCTGGACCTGGAGATCGGCGACGGCGAGTTCCTGGTGCTGGTCGGCCCGTCCGGGTGCGGCAAGTCCACCACGCTGCGCATGCTGGCGGGCCTGGAGCCCATCGACGACGGCCGGCTCCTGATGGACGGCCGGGACGTGACCACACAACCGGCGGCCGATCGCGACGTGGCCATGGTCTTCCAGTCCTACGCGCTCTACCCGAACATGACGGCCCGGCAGAACATGGCCTTCGCCCTCGAGAACCGCAAGGTGCCCCGGGCGCGGATCCGTGAGCTGGTGGAGGAGGCCTCACGGACCCTGCACCTGGAGGAGCTGCTGGACCGCAAGCCGGCGGCGCTCTCCGGCGGCCAGCGCCAGCGCGTGGCCATGGGCCGGGCCATCGTTCGCCAACCCCAGGTGTTCTGCATGGACGAGCCCCTGTCCAACCTGGACGCCCAGCTGCGGGTGTCCACCCGGGCGCAGATCGCGGACCTGCAGCGCCGCCTGGGCACGACCACCGTGTTCGTCACCCACGACCAGACCGAGGCGATGACCCTGGGTGACCGCGTCTGCGTGCTCCACCGGGGCCGGCTCCAGCAGGTCGGCACGCCCCGGGACCTGTACGACCGGCCCCGCAACACCTTCGTGGCGGAGTTCATCGGCTCACCCGCCATCACCCTCGTGGACGGCGTGCCCGTGCGCGAGGGACGTGCTGTGCTCGGGGACGGGCCCGGCATCCCCCTCCCCCGGCCGGCGGGCGATATCGGGCCCACGGTCACGGTGGGCCTGCGGCCGGAGGGCTGGCGCCCGGTGGGGCCGGGCTCCCACCCGCACGCGTTGCGCCTGACGGTGTCCCTCGTGGAGGACCTCGGCTCGGACCGCTTCGCCTACGGCGCGCCCGAGCAGCTCCCGCCGGGGGTGACGATCCGTTCCGGACGGTTCTGCGTGCGCCTGCCCCGGGGGCACGACCTCGCTCCGGGCGAGGTTCTCGCGGTCGAGCCGATCGCCGAGGAGGCCTACGCCTTCGACGCCGGCACCGGCCTGAACCTGGCGGGCTGACCGGCCGCCGACCGGTCAGCGGTTCTCCGGAAGGGTCAGGCGCGTGGGCCGTCCAGCACCGGGGCCACGTACTCGTCCCAGAACCGGCGGGTGGCCCGGCGCAGGTCCTCCACGCCGGCGTCGTTGACGATGACCACGTCCGCGGCGGCCCGGCGCTGCTCGTCGGTCGCCTGGGCGGCGATCCGGGCCCGGGCCGCGTCCTCGGTCATCCCCCGGTCGCGCACCATCCGCGCCACCCGTTCCCCGGGATCCGCCTGGACCACGAGTACCAGGTCGTAGGCGTCGGCCTGCCCGGTCTCCACCAGCAGCGGCACGTCCTGGACCACGACGGCGTCCGGGCCGGCCTCGTGCACGAGGCGACGGCCCTCGGCGCGCACCAGGGGATGGATGATCGCGTTGAGCCGTTCGCGGGCCGCCGGGTCGTCGAACACGAGCGCCGCGACCGCGGCCCGGTCCATCGTGCCGTCGGCGGCCACGGCGACCGGGCCGAAGGCCTCCCGGACGCGGGCCAGTCCCTCGGTGCCGGGGGCCACCACGCTGCGCGCCAGCGCGTCAGCGTCGACGACGACGGCCCCGAGGGACGCCAGCTCGGCGGCCACGGTGGACTTGCCGGAGGCGATGCCCCCGGTGAGGCCGATGTGCAACCGGGGGCGCTCCTGGGCGGCGCCGGTCGCCGCGGGGTCCGCCACGCTCACTGCCCCCCGACCACGGGACGGGACCCGGTGGGCTCGCCGCCGGCGGCCCGCTTGTCGAGCACGGGCTGGACGTGGTCGTCCCAGAACCGGCGCACGGCCTCGCCGAGATCGTTGAGGCTGCCGTCGTTGACGATCACCTCGTCGGCCACCTCCCGGCGCTCGGCGTCGGTGGCCTGGGCGTCGATCCGCGCCCACGCCTCCTGCGTGCTGAAGCCCCGTTCGCGCACCAGCCGCGCGACGCGGTCCTCGGCCGGGCCCTCCACGGTGAGCACGACGTCGAAGTCCGTCTCCGCCCCCGTCTCCACGAGCAGGGGCAGGTCCACCACGACGACGGAGTCCTGTCCGGCGTCGCGGATGCGCCGCTCGACCTCGGAGCGCACCCGGGGGTGGACGATCTCGTTGAGCCGCTCCCGGGCACTGGTGTTGCCGAAGACGAGCCCGGCCAGCGCGCGCCGGTCCAGGTGACCGGCCGGGGTGATGACGTCCGGGCCGAACACCTCCCGCACCTCGTCCAGGGCCTCCGAGCCCGGTGTCATCAGGTCCCGGGCCACCTCGTCGGCGTCGATGACCACGGCACCGAGCGCGCCGAGCTGCTCGGCCACGAGGGACTTGCCGGAGGCGATGCCCCCGGTGAGGCCGACGTGCAGCAGCGCCCGGCTCTCGCGGGCCTGCTTCGTGTGCCAGGTCTCCGGGGTGTGCGTGTCGTACTCCGGCTCGGTGCCGACCTCATACTCCGGCCGGATCACGTACTCGTCCAGGTCGTACTCGTCCTCGTGCGCCCGGCGGTGGTACTCCTCGACCGGCAGCACCTTCTTCCACTGGCGGGTCCGGATCGGCTTGACCGCCCCGGCGTCCTCGCGCAGCGCCTGCAACAGCATCCAGGACTGCAGCAGGGCCAGGGCCATCACGGGCGCCCCGATGGTGATGATGACCTCCTGCAGGGCGGCGAAGCCGTTCTCCCCCGAGGTCACGAGGATGACGGCGCACACCATGCCCACGGACAGGGCCCAGAACACCCGCTGGCGCTTGGGCCCCTCGTCCCCGTGCCCTGAGGCCAGGTTGTCCAGCACCAGCGCCCCGGAGTCGAGGGAGGTGACGAAGAAGATCACGATGACCACCAGGGCCAGGACCGCGGTGAAACCGTACCAGGGGAAGGACTGCAGCAGCTGGAACAGGGCGGCCTCGACGTTGCCGTCCGTCACGATGGTCTGCGTCAGGCTCCCGGCCGTGCCCTCGGCCCGGTCGATGCGGAAGGCGTTGAGCCCGTAGATCCCGAACCAGATGATCACGAAGGCCGTGGGCAGGCCCAGGCAGGCGGTGACGAAGGCCCGGATGCTGCGGCCCCGGGAGATCCGGGCGATGAACAGCCCCACGAACGGCGACCAGGTCACCGTCCAGGCGTAGTAGAACACCGTCCAGTCCCCGGACCACTGGCCGCCGCCGAAGGTGTCGTTGAAGAACGAGAGCATCGGCAGGTTGCCCAGGTAGGACCCGGCGGACTCCACGATCCCGCGCACGGTGTCCATGGTCGCGCCCCACATCAGCACGTACACCATCAACACGATCGCCAGCAGGATGTTCAGGTAGGACAGCCGCTTGATGCCCTTGTCCAGGCCGGCGAGAGCCGAGGTGAGCGCCACGGCGGTGATCACGGCGATGATGCCGGCCTGCAGCCAGCCGTTCATGGGCACCCCCATGACGTAGTTCATCCCGCTGTTGATCTGCATCGCGCCCAGGCCCACGGACACCGCGAGGCCGAAGACGGTGGCCACCACGGAGAGGATGTCCACGGCCTTGCCCCACGGCCCGTGGATGCGGTCACCCAGCAGCGGCTGCAGGGCCGAGGACACCCGCGGGGGCAACTGGCGCTTGTAGGTGAAGTAGCCGAAGCACAACCCCGGGACCACCAGCAGCGCCCACATGTGGATGCCGAAGTGGAAGTTCGAGATCGCCAACGCCTGGGTGGCCGCGATGTCCGAGGCCGGTTCCGTGCCGTACATCGGCGGGTTGGCGTAGTGGTTCATCGGCTCGGCCACGCCCCAGAACATGAGCACCGCGCCGACGCCGGCGGCGAAGAGCATGCCGAACCAGGCCAGGCCCGAGTACTCCGGCTCCGCGTCGTCCGCACCGAGCTTGACCCGGCCGTAGCGGCTCACGGCCAGCCCCACGGCGGTCAGCACCAGCAGGGTGGTACCGAGCGTGTAGAACCAGCCGGCCTCGTAGCGCAGGAACGAGGACACGACCCCGAACGCCCCCTGCAGGGGCCCGGGGAACAGGACCATCGCCACCGTGAAGACCACGATGATCGCGGCCGAGACGAAGAAGATGGCCGGTCCCGTGCGCAGGCCGAGCCGGTTGTGCAGGCGAGTCAACAT
>DATBUG010000444.1:0-3393 GCA_036516315.1 Citricoccus sp. | reverse complement strand
CCGAAGCCCCTGCCGGAGTGAGGCCTACTCCGGGATGCCGGCGTAGGAGTGCAGGCCCGGGAAGTAGGTGTTGACGATGGTGAAGTTGAACACCAGGGCGGCGAAGCCGATGATGGACAGCCACGCGGCGCGTTCCCCGGTCCAGCCGCGGGTGGCGCGGGCGTGCAGGTACCCGGCGTAGACCACCCAGATCACGAAGGTCCAGACCTCCTTGGTGTCCCAGCCCCAGTACCGGCCCCAGGCCTGCTCGGCCCAGATGGCGCCGGCGATCAGGGTGAAGGTCCACATCACGAAGCCCACCGCGTTGATCCGGTAGGACCAGTTCTCCAGGCTCAGCGCCGAGGGCACCAGGCGCATGAAGGCGGGCCTGGCCGAGCCCCCGGCCCGGATCCGGACCTCCCGGCGGTGCTGGACGAGCTGGAGCACGCTCATGGCGAAGGTCAGGGTGAACAGCGCGGAGGCCAGCACGGCGATCGAGACGTGGATGACGATCCACGGGGACTGCAGCGCGGGCTGCAGGTGGGCCAGCGGCGTGGGGAAGCCGATCGTCGCCGCACACATCATGATCACCACGAGCCCGGCCACGAAGGTGCCCAGGAAGCGCAGGTCCTTGCGGATGAGGAACAGCAGGTAGACGACGGACACGAGCAGGGCCCCCGTGGTGCAGAACTCGTACATGTTGCCCCACGGCACCCGGTGGGCGGCCAGGCCGCGGGAGACCACGGCGAAGGCGTGCAGCACCGCGCCGATGACCATCAGCGCCACCGCCACGTTGGCGATCGGGCGGCGCGCCCCGCCCACGTAGTCCATGTCCTCGTCCACCAGCTCCGGCCCGGCACCGGCCCCGGGGGCCTGCGCCGCCGTCGCGCCCCGGCCGCCTGAGACGGTCCCGACGCCGGCCCCCACCAGTTCGCCGTCCCGCGCGCGGGCGGTCTCGTGGGCGTTCTCCTGGGCGCTCTCCTGGGCCAGTTCGGCCTCGAGGGTCCGGATGGCCTTCGACGAGTTCGCCATGTCGAGCGCGAACAGGATGAAGGCGGCGGCGTAGACGAACGCCGCGATCAGCATGAACAGGTCGCTGTAGCTGGCCAGCTGCACGTCGATGGGTTGCATGGATTACTCCGGTCGGTTCTGGGGGTCCTCGGGTGCGACCACGGGCCACATCCGTTCGAATTGGCGGCGCAGCGCGAGGTTCTCCTCGCGCAGGCCGAAGTCCTCGCCACGGGCCAGCAGGCCGTACTCCACCATGGTGGCCCCGTCCGGCGCCGTGGTGCCACGCACCCACGCCCGGCGCCGCCGCACGAACAGGCTGACCACCAGGGACACGCGCGCCAGCACGGCGAAGAAGCCCACGCCCCACTTGCCCGGGTCGTGGTGGATGTCCAGGCCGACGTAGCGCTTGACTCCGTCGAAGCTGATGGAGCCCTTGCCCTCGGGCAGCTCGTAGCTCTGGCCGGGCTTGAGCGTGATGCCGCCGGCCTCGAGGCTGCGCGAGTTCAGCTCGGTGAGCTGTTCGGTGTCCAGCACGTAGACGTTCTGCGGCACGCCGGCGTCCAGGCCGAGGTCGCCGTAGTACGAGTTCAGGTTCAGCTCCGGCTCGTACAGCTCCGGGTCGATCGAGACGGCCACGCCGTCCTCGCCGGTGTAGGCCGTGGGGAGGAAGAAGCCCACGAAGCCGAGCTGGTCCGGGCGGGCGTCCGGGGCCTTGATGACCAGCAGCGAGGTGTAGACGTTGTCCTGCACCTGCGCCACCACCGGCCCCTGGAAGGCCACGTCCCCGTTGCCGTCCCGCACGGTGACCTCCGGGGCGTAGCCGTTGCCCACCAGGTAGACCCGGGTGTTGTGAATGTCCAGCGGGTGGTTGACCTTCAGGACCTGTTCCTCGGGCTCACCGCCGGTGCCGTCCTGGACCTCCATGACGGCGGTGAAGTCCAGCGGCTGGCCGTAGTGGGTCTGGGAGTCGCGGTCGAAGACGGCCTCGAAGCTCTTCAGGGACATCGAGAACGGCACCAGCCGGTCCTCGGAGAAGGCGCTGCCCGGGGTGAACGAGTCGTAGGCCACCAGCGAGTTGGCGAAGCCCTCCCCCTCGACGAGGATCTTCTGCCCGCTGTAGCTCAGCAGCGAGCCGACGGCCATGAACGCCAGCACGCCGATCAGGGACAGGTGGAACAGGATGTTGCCGATCTCGCGCAGGTAGCCGCGCTCGGCACCCACGGAGGCGCCGCCGTCGGGCTCCTCGCGGAGCTGGACGCGGTAGCCGCGGCGCTTCAGGAACCGGGCCGCCTGCTGCACGGCCTCCGCCGGGGACGGCCCGGCGGGCTCGAGCAGCACGGTGCCGTGCTCGGGCAACCGGGACAGGCGGCGCGGGGTCCGCGGCGGCGCGGCGCGCAACACCTTGGCGTGCTTGACGGCGCGCGGGAACACGCAGCCGATGAGGGAGACGAACAGCAACAGGTAGATCGCGGAGAACCAGACCGACGAGTAGACGTCGAACATCTGGAACCGGTCCAGCCACGGACCCAGGACCGGGTTGTCCTCGAGGTACTGGTTGACGATCTCCGGGCCGGCCGGGCGCTGCGGGAACAAGGAGCCGGGCACCGCCGCCACGGCCAGCAGCAGCAGGAGCATCAGCGCGGTGCGCATGCTCGTCAGCTGCGTCCAGATGAACCGCAGCGTGCCCACGAACCCGAGGGCGGGCAGTTCGACGTCCTGGCGCGGCGGCGCGCCGTTCCGGGAATCGTCCCGGGCGTCGTCCCTGGCGTCCTCGTCGCGGACGGTCCTCACGTTGTCCTGCTGGCTCAAATCGGCAGCCTCACGTCGTTGGCGAACCAGGTCTGCAGCTGCAGGACCCAGTCATTCCACAGCCCGCTGACCATGAGCGCCCCGAGCACCAGCAGCAAGCCGCCGCCGATCCGCATGACGGCCACGCGGTGGGTGCGGAAGAAGGCCAGCGCCCCCATCCCCCGGCGCAGGCCGAGGGCGATCAGCAGGAACGGCACTCCCAGGCCCAGGCAGTACATGAAGGCGAGGAACGCACCCTTGCCCGGGTTCGTGGACCCGGCGGTGGACATCGCCAGCACGGCGCCCATGGTCGGGCCGATGCACGGGGCCCAGCCCAGTCCGAAGGTCATCCCCAGCACGGGGGCGCCCCACAGTCCGGCCCTCGGGCGGGCGTGGATGCGCCGGTCCCGCTGGAGCAGGCCGAACCCGCCCATGAACACCACGCCGAGCACCATCACGACGACGCCCAGCACTCGGGTGAGCCACTCGCCGTCCCCCTGGAGCCAGATGGTGACCTGGGAGAAGACGATGCCGACCAGCACGAAGACCACGGAGAAGCCGAGCACGAACAGCCCGATCCCGGCGAGCATCCGCCCGCGCCGCTGGTGCTGGAGG
>DATBUG010000443.1:0-3709 GCA_036516315.1 Citricoccus sp. | reverse complement strand
CCGGCACCAGGCCTGGGACCGGGTGCTGGTGGCCTCCTTCCACGACTCCCGCCGGCGCCGGTTCACCCGGGCGGCCGGGCGTCGGGTGACGATGTCCGGCGGGGCGCTGGCAACTGGGGCGCTGGTGGCCGTCGCTCCGCTTGGGCTCGCCCGGTTCGTGGCCCGTACCCTGGCGCACGTCGAGTGCGTCCAGGTCCCCGTCCGGTACGGCCCGGTCACGGTGGTCACCCCCCGGTTCGTGGAGCGCTGCCAGGCCGCCGGCCTGCAGGTGCACGTGTGGGTGGTGGACGACCCCGCCGAGATGGAACGCCTGCTCGCCCTGGGCGTGGACGGGCTGATGACGGACGACGTCGAGGCCCTCGCCTCGGTCCTGGAGGCCCGCGGTTTCTGGCCCCAGCGCTAGGCCGCTACCGTAAGGACATGCCTGAGATTCCCGACGCCGTCCAGGACCAGACCATGCGCCTCGCCGCCGGCCAGGGCGGCGCCGAGGAACCGGGCGCCGGGTTGCCGGTGCCCGCGGGGCCGGCGGTGGCGACGGGGACGGAGGAACCGGCCGAGGCCGTCCGGCGGATGCGCCAGGCGGCCACTCTGCGGTTGCCGCACCCCCGCCGGCACCGGGCCGCGCAGCTCAAGGGCATCCGGCGCCTCCTCGACCAGGAGGCCGAGGCCATCTGCGCCGCGCTCGCCGAGGACCTGGGCAAGTCCCGCACGGAGGCGATGATCACCGAGGTGCAGTCCACGCGCGCCGAGGTGGACCACGCCCTGCTGTACCTCACGGACTGGATGGAGCCGCAGCACGTCAAGGTGCCGCTGGCCTTCCAGCCGGCCAGCGCGCGGACCGAGGCCCGGCCGCTCGGGACGGTGTTGGTGATCGCGCCCTGGAACTATCCCTTCCAGCTGCTCCTCTCCCCGCTCGTGGCCGCGGTGGCCGCCGGGAACTCCGTGGTGCTCAAGCCCAGCGAGAAGGCCCCGGCCACGTCCGCGCTCATCGGCCGGCTCATCCCCCAGTACCTCGACCCGCGCTCCGTGGCTGTGGTCCAGGGAGGGGCGGAGGCCGTGCAGGGGCTGCTGGCCGAGAAGTTCGACCACATCTTCTACACCGGCGGGGAGCGCGTCGGGCGCATCGTCTACGAGGCGGCGGCGAAGCAGCTGACACCCGTCACGCTCGAGCTGGGTGGGAAGTCGCCGTGCGTGGTGGCGGACGGACGCAATTGGGCGGCGATCGCCCGGCGCATCGCCTTCGGCAAGTTCACCAACGCGGGGCAGACCTGCGTGGCGCCGGACTACGTGCTCGCGGTGGGGGAGGAGTCCCAGCGGCAGCTGGAGAGGCACCTGCCCCGGGCCATCACCGAGTTCTACGGTACGGACCCGCAGTCCTCCCCGGACTACGGCCGGTTGGTGGACACCGGCCACGCCGAGCGGCTCGCCGGACTGCTGCGGGACGCGCTGGACCCGGCGGATGGCGGCGCCCCGGCGCGGCTCGTGCACGGCGGGCAGGCCGATGTGGCGCAGCGGTACCTCGCCCCGACCGTGCTGACGGACGTGTCCGCGGGCAGCGCGCTGATGGCCGAGGAGATCTTCGGACCGATCCTGCCCATCCTGCGGGTGGACACCGTGGAGGAGGCCATCGAATTCATCAACTCCCGCCCCCATCCGCTGGCGGCCTACCTGTTCACGGACAAGCCCCGCTACCACCGCGCGTTCGAGGAACGGGTGACCGCCGGCGGCATGGCCTTCGACGTCACGCTGCTGCAGGTGGGCCTGCCCACCCTGCCCTTCGGCGGCGTCGGGCCCTCCGGGATGGGCTCGTACCACGGCCAGGCCGGCTTCGAGACCTTCTCCCAGCGGCGCCCCGCGCTGACCAAGACGGACCAGGTGGACACCCTGCGCGCGGTCTACCCGCCCTACACCTGGGCCAAGCGCCAGGCCATCAAGCGCCTGCTCTGATCTGCCGGGGCGGGGCGGTGGGTCACGCCCGGCCGCCCCGACCGGAGGTCAGGAGATGACCGCGTCCACGATCGCCTTGGCCTCGGCCTGCACCTGGGCCAGGTGCTCGGCGGAGACGAACGACTCGGCGTAGATCTTGTAGACGTCCTCGGTCCCGGACGGGCGCGCGGCGAACCAGGCGTTGGCGGTGGTGACCTTCAGCCCGCCGATGGGCGCCCCGTTGCCGGGGGCCTCGGTCAGCGTGGCGGTGATCTCCTCGCCGGCCAGGGTGTCCGCCGTGACGTCCGCCGGGGACATGCGCTTGAGCCGGGCCTTCTGCTCGGCCGTGGCCGGGGCGTCGATCCGGGCGTAGACCGGGTCCCCGTACCGGGTCACGAGGTCGGCGTAGTACTGGGAGGGGGACCTGCCGGTCACCGCCTGGATCTCCGCGGCCAGCAGGCACAGCAGGATCCCGTCCTTGTCCGTGGACCACGGGGTGCCGTCGAAGCACACGAACGACGCCCCGGCGGACTCCTCGCCACCGAACACGCCCGTGCCGTCCAGCAGCCCCGGCACGAACCACTTGAAGCCGACGGGGACCTCCACGAGGTTCCGCTCCAGCCCGGCGGCCACGCGGTCGATCATCGAGGAGGAGACGAGGGTCTTCCCGACGCCGGCGCCCGCCGGCCAGTCGTACCGGTGCCGGTAGAGGTAGTCGATCGCCACGGCCAGGAAATGGTTCGGGTTCATCAGCCCGCCGTCCGGGGTGACGATGCCGTGGCGGTCCGCGTCCGCGTCGTTGCCGGTGGCGATGTCGAAGGGCGCCCGGCCGTCCGCGGCGGGCTCCATGCGCTGGATCAGCGAGGCCATGGCGTTCGGGGAGGAGCAGTCCATCCGGATCTTCCCGTCCCAGTCCAGCGTCATGAACGCCCACCGGGGGTCGACCTCGGGGTTGACCACGGTGAGGTCCAGGCCGTGGCGCTTGCCGATCTCCGCCCAGTATTCCACCGAGGCCCCGCCCATCGGATCGGCGCCGATGCGCACCCTTGCGCGGCGGATGGCGTCCAGGTCGATGACCGTGGGCAGGTCCGTGACGTAGCGGTCGCGGAAGTCGTAGGTGCCCAGGGCCTCGTGCCGCTTCGCCTCGGCCAGGGGGATCCGCCGGACGTCGGCCAGGCCCCCGGCCAGCAGCTCGTTGGCGCGGCGGGCGATCCAGTCCGTGGCGTCGGTGTCCGCGGGACCGCCGTGGGGCGGGTTGTACTTGAACCCGCCGTCACCGGGCGGGTTGTGGGAGGGCGTGATGACGATGCCGTCGGCCAGGCCCTCGCCCCGGGTGCGGGAGTCGTTCAGGGTGAGGATCGCGTGCGAGACGGCCGGGGTGGGGGTGTACCCGTCCCGGGAGTCGACCAGCGTGCGCACGCCGTTGCCCATCAGCACCTCGAGGGCGGTGTCCTGGGCCGGTCCGGACAGCGCGTGGGTGTCCCGCCCCATCAGCAGCGGCCCGGTGATGCCCTGGTCGGCGCGGTACTCGACGATCGCCTGGGTGATCGCCGCGATGTGGTCCTCGTTGAAGGAGGACGTCAGGGAGGAGCCGCGGTGGCCGGAGGTGCCGAAGGACACCTGCTGGGCCGGGTCGGCCGGGTCCGGGTGCCTCTCGCGGTAGGCCGCCAGCAGCGCGTCCAGGTCGACCAGGTCTTCGGGAAGGGCCACGGTGCCGGCCCGCTCGGCGGCGGGCGCGGGGGTCTGAGCGTTCATGGCACCACTGTTCCACGAACCCGAAACC
>DATBUG010000442.1:0-1718 GCA_036516315.1 Citricoccus sp. | reverse complement strand
GCCCGCCGGTGGCTAGGATGGCTTGCGGACAGGGTCTGCACCGGGGCGGCCTGGCTGCCCCGCCCGCGGACCGGACTTCCCGACGCCGGCGCGCCGCCGGACGTCACGGTCACCAGACGCAAGGAGCTGCCATGCCCATCGCTTCCCCGGACAAGTACGCCGAGATGATCGACTCCGCCAAGAACGGCGGTTACGCCTACCCCGCGATCAACGTCACCAGCTCCCAGACCCTGAACGCGGCCATCCGCGGCTTCGCCGAGGCCGGTTCGGACGGCATCATCCAGGCCTCCACCGGCGGCTCGGCTTACTTCTCCGGCTCCTCGGTGAAGGACATGGTCACCGGCTCGCTGGCCATGGTCGCCTTCGCCCGGGAAGTGGCGAAGAACTACGACGTCAACATCGCCCTGCACACGGACCACTGCCCCAAGGACAAGCTGGACGACTTCGTGATGCCGCTGCTGGACGCCTCGGAGGCCGAGGTCAAGGCCGGCCGCGACCCGCTGTTCAATTCCCACATGTGGGACGGCTCCGCGGAGACCCTGGAGGAGAACCTGCGGATCGCCCGGGACCTGCTGGCGCGCACCCACGCCAACAAGCAGATCCTCGAGGTGGAGATCGGCGTCGTCGGCGGCGAGGAGGACGGCGTGGCCCACGAGATCAATGACAAGCTCTACACCACCGTCGAGGACGGCCTGGCCACCGTCGAGGCCCTCGGCACCGGGGAGAACGGCCGGTACATCACCGCGCTGACCTTCGGCAACGTGCACGGCGTCTACAAGCCCGGCGGCGTGAAGCTGCGCCCGGAGATCCTGGACCAGATCCAGCGCGAGGTCGGCGCCAAGATCGGCCGGGACCGCCCCTTCGACCTGGTCTTCCACGGCGGGTCCGGCTCCTCGCAGCAGGAGATCTCCGACGCCGTCTCCTACGGTGTCATCAAGATGAACGTGGACACCGACACCCAGTACGCCTTCACCCGCCCGGTGGTGGGCCACATGTTCACCAACTACGACGGCGTGCTGAAGATCGACGGCGAGGTCGGCAACAAGAAGATGTACGACCCGCGGACCTGGGGCGCCCTGGCCGAGACCTCCATGGCCGAGCGCGTGGTCCAGGCCTGCCAGGAGCTGGGCTCGGCCGGCCAGTCCATCAGGTGACCGAGTGACCCCGGCCCCCGGGGTCCGACGACGACGGGAGCACACCATGCCATGGATCGCCTGGGTGGCCATCGTGGCCATCCTCGTCTGGGGCGGGATTACCGTGCTCAGCATGGTCACCGGCAGACCGCTGCCGTGGGCGGACCAGGCGGGCGCCACCGGTGAGCTCGAGAAGCTGCGCCAGCGCGTCGAGGCGCTCGAGAAGGGCACCGCCCGGCCTGAGCTGGAGCAGCGGATCGAGCGCCTCGAGGCCCGCCAGGACCGGCGCGAGGCGCGCGAGGTCGAGCACGACCGGTGGGCCCGCGAGGCCCGCGAGCTCGGGCTGGACGAGGACGGTGGCCCCGCGCGGGGGCCAGGCGCCTGAACCCCGGGGTCATCGTCCTGGCCCGTCCCCACGGCTAGAGTCTGGACTGACCACGCCGTCTCACCTCCCTCCCGGAAGGAGCACCATGTCCGAATCGATCGTCGGCAGGAACCTCATGCAGCCCGAGCCCACCCTCCTGCCGGAGGAGCCCGAGGTCCTCGCCAGGATCGAGGCCGGTGACCTGCCGGAGGACCTGGCCA
>DATBUG010000441.1:0-12403 GCA_036516315.1 Citricoccus sp. | reverse complement strand
ACCGGGGAACGCGCCGCGTGGCTGTCCATCATCGGCTTCGCCGCCCTGGTGTTCAACTTCACCATCGTCAACACCTACTTCCCGGGCCTGCACTCCTACGCCGGCATCCCGGAGTAGGCCTCACTCCGGCAGGGGCTTCGGACGGGCGTCGGGCCGGAGCCGTCCTGCGGTGTCCAGCCGAGCTCCCGGGCCCGGGCGGCCCGGCCCGCCGCCTCCAGGGCCTGCCCGTCCCCGGCGACGCGGACCAGCGTCGCATGGATCACGCCCGGTTCGATCTGGTGTGCCACGCCACCAGGGTGTCATCGCACCACCGCGAAGGCGACGGGGACAACTGCCCATCTCAGACGGTGGTCGGACCGTCCTCGTCGGGGGTGTCCGGGCGGCCCTTGGACTGCTGCTCGCGGGCCTTGAGCTCAGCCTCACGGCGGTCCAGTTCGGCCTGGCGGGCCTGCTGCTGGCGCTGGACGTCGAGCTGGCGCAGGAAGGCGGCGTCGTCGTCGGGGGAGGAGGGGCGGCGCGGACCGGCCGGGCGGCCACCGGAACCGCCGGCGCGCCGGGAGCGCGCACGGCCCAGGAACAGCCACAGCAGCGCCCCGACCAGCGGGACCAGCAGGACGATCAGGATCCAGGCGGTCTTGGGGAAGGCCCGCACCTGGTGCTTCGGGGTCATCAGGCATTCGATGAACGCGTAGATGATGACGCCGATGGCGATGATGCCGAGGGGGATCAGGAAGCGGGGCATACGATCCATTCTACGGACCCCGGTAGACTACCGGGGTGCGTCTGCTCAAGTATGCGTTGATCCGTCTGGCCATCTTCTTCGTGGTGTGGGGTGCCTGCATGCTGCTCGGCCTCGGATGGGTGTTCTCCACCATCGCGGCCGCCATCATCGCCCTGGCCGCCGGGTACCTGTTCTTCAACGACCTGCGCACCGGTGCCACCGAGGATGTGGCCAATGCGTGGGAGGGCCGCAGCCGGGGACGGGCGGACCGGGGCAGGACCGAGCAGGCGGACATGGACGCCGAGGACGCCTACACGGAGGGCCGCTACTTCGACCCCGAGCGCCCGGCGGACGACGACCAGCGCTAGCGGACGGCCGGCGCCGGTCAGAGCAGCAGGCCCGCGCTGAACGTCACCGCGTAGACCAGGCCCAGGATGCCGGTCAGCTTCAGGACCGGGATGAGCGCGCGCCGCTCGGTGGCCCGCAGCATCGTCAGCGAGGGCCGCACGGCCACGGCTCCGGCCAGCAGCACCAGCCACAGCCACGGGTGCTCGCCGACGAACAGCAGGGGCAGCAGGACCGCCACGGCCACCATCGCCACGTAGGACCAGCGGGCCACGGTGTCGCCCAGGCGCACGGCCAGGGTCAGCTTGCCGGTCTCGCGGTCCGTGGGGATGTCCCGGACGTTGTTGGCCATCAGCAGGGCCGTGGAGAGCAGCCCGCAGCCCACGGCCCCGGCCCAGGCCGGGCCGGACAGGGCGAGCGCCTGGGTGTAGGTGGTGCCGAGCACGGCCACGAGCCCGAAGAAGATGAACACGAACACCTCGCCCAGGCCGCGGTAGCCGTAGGGGGTCTTCCCGCCCGTGTAGTACCAGGCGGCGGCCACGGCCAGCACCCCGACGGCGATCATCCACCAGGTGCCGGCCCACGCCGTCAGGGCCAGGCCGGCCACGCAGGCCACCCCGAAGCAGGCGAAGGCGGCGGCCTTGACGGCGGAGGCCGGCGCCGCCCCGGACCCGGTCAGGCGCAACGGGCCCACCCGGACGTCGTCGGTGCCGCGGATGCCGTCCGAGTAGTCGTTGGCGTAGTTCACGCCCACTTGCAGGGCCAGGGCCACCACGAGGGCGAGCACCGCGCGGCCGGCGTGGAACCCGCCGATCTCCGCCGCCGCGGCCGACCCGACCAGCACGGGGGCGACCGCCATCGGCAGGGTGCGCAGTCGAGCGCCTTCGATCCACTGGGCGGCGGTGGCCATACGGGGTCCTCCTCGACGTCGTCACGTCTCAACTTCTGGACTGTGGGGGCAGTCATGACTAGTGGGCGCGTCCTGGACTGGACAATCCAGGCCGCAAAGCGGGGGGGTACGGGGTGGGGAGCGGCGGGCGGTGGCGTGGAGCCGCGTCCGCGGTCCGGCGTCCCATTCTCCCACCTGGTGCGGGCGGTTCAGCTCGGCGGCGGCTCAGCGGCGGAAGGCCGCCAGCAGCGCCTGCCGGTCGGGCTTGCCGTTCACCAGCAGGGGCAGGCGCTCGAGCACCCGCCACTGCTTGGGCACGGCCGGCGTCCCCAGGGCGGAACGGACGGCCTGCGCGGCGTCCTCCTGGTCCCAGGGCCCGTCCGGGACGACGGCGGCGCACACGCGCTGGCCCCACTCCTCGTCCGGCACGCCGCCGACGAAGGCTGCCCCGATCCCGGGCACGGTCTCCAGCACCTCCTGGACGCGCGCGGCGGAGACCTTCACCCCGCCGGTGTTGACGACGTCGTCCACGCGGCCGGTGATGGCCAGGCGCTGCCGGCCCGGCGGGCCCTCGACGGTGCCGGTGTCCTCGGTGAGGTACCAGCGCCGCTCGCCCTCGGTGCCGAAGTGCGCGGCGGTACGTTCCGGGTCGTCCAGGTACCCGGCGGCGACCACCGGCCCGGACAGGCGCACCCGGGGAGTTTCTGCGCCGGTGAGCTCGTCGGTCGGTTCGCCGGTCGGCGCGTCGGTCAGATCCGCGGTCACCCCGTCCAGCGGGACGCCGTCGTAGACGCAGCCGCCGCAGGTCTCGCTCATGCCGTAGGTCAGGTGCAGGGGGATCCGGGCGTCGGCGGCCGCCGCGCGCACCGCCTCGGGCACCCGGGCGCCGCCCACCAGCACGGCGTCGAAGGTGCGCAGCGCGTCGACGGCGAGCCGGCCGGCGCCGGTGCCGGGCGTCAGCAGGCGGGCCAGTTGGGTGGGGACCAGGGAGACGGCACGGAACCCGCTGCCGCGCTCGAGCCGGTCCACCGCGGCGGCGAACCGCTGCGGGGTGAACGGGCCGGGCCCGGTGGTCACCGGCATGGTCCGGGCCTGCAGCGAGCGGGAGAGCACGGCCAGCCCGGCCACGTACTGCGGGCCCACGGCCAGCAGCCACTGCCCCTCGCCGCGGATGCGCGCGGCCGTGGCGGTGGCGGAGGCGGTCAGGGCGTCCCGGGTGAGCAGGGTCTGCTTGGGCGCGCCGGTGGAACCGGAGGTCCGGACCACGGCCACGACGCCGTCCGAACCCCCGCGCGCCGGATCGGTGGCCTCGGGCCGGGCGAGCACCCGGCCGTCGGCCGTGAACTCGACGGGCGGACCGGAGCCGTCCACGGCGGCGGCCAGGGCGTGCTGGGCCGCGGCGAGGGCCTCGGGGGTGATCGGCATCGGCAGGGCTCAGAAGTAGTAGGGGAACGAGGACCAGTCCGGGTCCCGCTTCTGCAGGAACGCGTCCCGGCCCTCCACTGCCTCGTCCGTCATGTACGCCAGGCGGGTCGCCTCCCCGGCGAACACCTGCTGGCCGGCCATCCCGTCGTCGGCCAGGTTGAAGGCGAACTTGAGCATGCGGATGGCCTGCGGGGACTGGCGGTTGATGTCCGCGGCGTACTCCAGCGCCACCTCCTCGAGGCGCTCGTGGTCCACGGCCTCGTTGACGGCGCCCAGGCGCACCATCTCCTCGGCCGAGTACTCCCGGGCCAGGAAGAAGATCGCGCGCGCGTTCTTCTGGCCGATCTGCCGGGCCAGCAGCGCCGAACCGTACCCCGCGTCGAAGGAGCCCACGGTGGCGTCGGTCTGCTTGAACCGGCCGTGCTCGCGCGAGGCGATCGTCAGGTCGGAGACCACGTGCAGGGAGTGCCCGCCGCCGGCGGCCCAGCCGTTGACGACGGCGATCACCGGCTTGGGCGTGGTGCGCATCAGCCGCTGGACCTCGAGGATGTGCAGCCGCCCGGCCTGGGCCGGGTCGATCGTCTCGGCGGTCTCCCCGCCGGCGTAGCGGTAGCCGTCGCGGCCGCGGATGCGCTGGTCCCCGCCGGAGCAGAAGGAGTGGCCGCCGTCCTTGGGGGAGGGGCCGTTGCCGGTGAGCAGGATGCACCCGACGTCCGGGGTCATCCGGGCGTGGTCCAGGGCGCGGTAGAGCTCGTCCACGGTGCCGGGACGGAAGGCATTGCGGACCTCGGGACGGTCGAAGGCGATGCGCACGGTGCCCAGGTCCCGCACGACGGCGCCGGTGGCGTCCCGCTCGACCTGGCGGTGGTAGGTGATGTCCTCGAAGCCGAAGCCCTCCACCACGCGCCAGCGGGTGGGGTCGAAGGTGTCGGAGACGCGGGCCGGGAGGTCGGGGTGTTCTGCAGTGCTCACCCGGCCGAGTCTAGTCAGGGTCCCGGCACGGCACCGGCCCCGGCGGTCACGGTGGATCCGCCGGGGCCGGTGGGCGTCGGGTCCGGGTCAGCCGACGGGTGCGGTGGTGCGCAGGTCGTCGTCGTGGTGGTCGTCGTGGTGGTCCTCGTGGTGGACGGCCACGCCGCCGGCGCCGGTGGTGGCGGCCTGGCGGGCCTGTTCGGCCACGGCGAGCATCTGGTGTTCCTCCATGGCACGCTGCTCGGGCTGGCGGCCGGACTCCAGGGCCGTCTCGGCCGGCGAGCCGGGCACGACCGCCGAGCCGATAGCCCCCGGGATCTCGGAACCGCGCAGCGAGGCACCGGCCGTCTCGCGCATGAACCAGGCGCAGACGAGGCCCAGGGCACAGGCGGCCATCATGTAGTACGCGGGGAACTTCACGTCACCGGTGGCGCCGATGGCCCACTCGTTCACGAGGGCCGCGGTGCCACCGAAGATCGAGGTGGCGATGTTGTAGGTGATCGCGAATCCGGAGAACCGCGCCTGCGTGGGGAACATCGCCGGGAAGGTGGCGGTGATGGTGGACAGCTGCGGGATGTACAGCAGCCCCAGGACCGCGAAGCCGAGGATCGCCAGGCCGAAGTTCATCCCCATGAGCATGAACATGGGGATCGCCAGCAGGATGAGCCCGCCCAGCGAGAAGTACCAGGACGGCTTGCGCCCGACCCGGTCCGAGAGCCCGCCGCTCCACGGCATGAGCGCCATCATGGCGATCTCGCCGATGAGGATCACGGTCAGCCCCGCGGCGGACGGCAGGCCGATCTGCTGTTCCAGGTAGGTCGGCATGTAGGACAGCAGGGTGTAGTTCACCACGTTCACCGAGATGACCAGGCCGGTCATCACCAGCATCGGCTTCCAGTGGGTGCGGAACAGCTGCGGCAGCGAGGGGGACTCGACGGCGGCCACCGGGTCCGGCCCGTGACCGTTCATCTCCTCGAACACGGGGGTGTCATCCAGCTTGGAGCGCAGGTAGAAGCCGATCAGGCCCATGGGCGCGGCCAGCAGGAACGGGACCCGCCAGCCCCACTCGGACATCTGCTCGGGCGTCAGGAGCAGTTCCAGCAGCAGCATGACCGCGGTGCCCAGGGCGAAGCCGCCCAGGGTGCCGAACTCCAGGAACGAGCCGAAGAACCCGCGGCGGCGGTCCGGGGCGTACTCGGACATGTAGGTGGCCGCGCCGCCGTACTCACCGCCGGTGGAGAAGCCCTGGACCATGCGCAGCACGATCAGCAGCACCGGGGCCAGCACGCCGATCTGCTCGACGGTCGGCAGCACGCCGATAAGGAAGGTGGCCCCGGACATCAGCAGGATGGTCAGGGCCAGGATGCCCTTGCGCCCGATCCGGTCCCCGAGCGGTCCCCACACCAGTCCGCCCAACGGGCGGACCAGGAAGGAGATGGCGAAGGTGGCCAGGGTCAGCAGCGTCCCCTGCTCACCGGGGAAGAAGTGTTGGGTGATGTACGCGGTGGCCACCGCGTAGACGCCGTAGTCGTACCACTCGGTGGCGTTGCCGAGGGCGGAGGCCGCGGTGGCCTTGCGGATGGCCGCCTGCGGGGTCCGCTTCCGGGGTGGCCGGCTGGGCCGGGAGAAGCGGTTGCGGGCGGTGAGGGGTCTGTCGGGAGTACTGGACACGAGTGTCGCTTCCTGTGCGATTCACCCCGGCTGGGGTGTTCCAGGGCCGGTCCGGCGGTAGGCCCGCAGCACGGTGGCTCGCGGGGGCGCGCGATCCGGGTCCGGGCGGGACGGCGGCCGGGATCGTGCATCGGCCGCCCACCTGGGCTGGCAATCGCCTGACCCTAGCGAGAGCGATCCGGGTCGATCAAATCGGCCCGGACGGTGCACAGTGGTGTCATGAACTGGGACGGAGCGGTGAACGCCCATCACGTACTCGGGCGTGTCTATCGGATGGGACGGCAGGAATGGCTGACCGAGCGCGGGTGGCGCCACCTGCGTCAGGACGGGGTCAGCACGGTCATCGACCTGCGCAGTGAGCCCGAACGCACGCGCCGGCCCACCGACCCGGAGGTGGACGAGGCCGCCCGGGCGGGGATCGACGTCGTGCACTGCCCGGTGGAGGACCAGGACGTGGCCGAGTACATGGCCCCGGCGCTCGCCGCCGGCGCGCCGTACCCGAACCACCCCCGGTACTACCCCGCGGCGCTGCGGCACTTCCCGGACCGGTTGGCGCGGGTGTTCCGGCAGATCGCCGCCGCGCCCGGGGCGGTGGTGCTGCACTGCTCGGCCGGACGGGACCGCACCGGGCTGGTGGTCACCCTGCTGCTGTTGCTGGCCGGGCGCCGGGACCTCGTCGCCCCGCAGTACGACGCCGCCGCGCGCGGCATCAACGACTGGCACCGGGTCAGCCCCGTGCCCCACCCCTACGAGCGGCACATGACCGGCGGGGAGCTCGAGGACTTCCTCTCCGGGCGGCTCGAGGCACTGGAGGAGTTCGCGGACTCGCTGCCGGACCGGCAGTCCGTGGCCGCGCTGCTGCTGGAGCACGGCCTCGGCGAGGACGAGCTGGACGCGGTGCTGGACGCGCTGGACGCCCCGGGGATCGAACCCGGAATCAAGCCGGGGTTCGAGCGATGAGCGCCCCCGCCATCGCCTCCGTGCCGCTGACCGGCCGGATCGTCGCCCTCGAACCGCTGGACCAGGAGCACTGCGCCGGCCTGCAGGAGGCGGTCCGCGACGGCCGGCAGTGGGAGCTGTGGTACACCGCCGTCCCCGCCCCGGACGGCATGGCCGCGGAGATCGAGCGCCGCCGTGGGTTGTGTGAGGCCGGCTCGATGATCCCCTATGCCACCCGGCGCCTGGCCGACGGCGCCCTGATCGGCATGACCACGTTCATGAACATCGACCACGGCGTCCCGCGGGTGGAGATCGGCTCCACCTGGAACGCCGCCTCCGCCTCCGGGACGGGGACGAACGCCGAGTCCAAGCTGCTGATGATGACCCAGGCCTTCGAGCAGTGGGACGTGACCGCCGTGGAGTTCCGCACCGACTGGATGAACATGCAGTCCCGCGCGGCCATCGAACGGCTGGGCGCGAAGCGGGACGGGGTGCTGCGCCAGCAGCTCCGGCGGGACGGGTACGTCCGGGACACGGTGGTCTACTCGGTCATCGCCGCGGAGTGGCCGGCGGTGAAGAAGGGGCTGGACTTCCGCGTGCGGCGGGCCCTGGAGCGGGCGCGGCACCCGTGAGCCCGTCCACCAACCCGCTGCCCGTCATCACCCCCGGGCCGGGGCCCGGGACGGCGGCGGTGCGGCCACGGGCCCTGGTGACCGGGGTCGTGCTGGTCGTCGGGGCCTGCGTCTCGCTGCAGTTCGGGGCCGCCGTGGCGGTGCAGCTCTTCCCGGTCCTGGGCCCGTGGGCCGTGACCACCCTGCGGCTGGGCCTGGCGGCCGTGATCCTGCTGGCCGTCTCCCGCCCGCGCGTGCGGGGCTGGTCACGGGCCCAGTGGGCGGCCGTGGTGTTGTTCGGCCTGTCCATGGGGGCGATGAACGGGTCGTTCTACGCCTCGATCGAGCGCATCCCGCTCGGCGTCGCCGTCTCGGTGGAGTTCCTCGGCCCCCTGGTGCTGGCCGCCGTGCTCGCCCGCCGCTGGGTGGACGGGCTGTGGGTGGGCGTGGCCCTGGTGGGCATGGCGCTGCTGGCCGTGGACAGCGCCACCGGCACCGAGGCCCTGGACCCGGTGGGCGTGGTGCTGGCCCTGGTGGCCGGGGCGTTCTGGATGGGTTACATCCTGACCAGCCGACGGGTGGGGGCGCTCGTGCCCGGGGGCGGGGGACTGGCGGTCGCGCTGGTGGTGGCCACCGCCGTCGTGCTCCCGGCCGGGGCCCCCGGCGCCGCGGCCGCCGTCACCGTCCCCGCGCTGCTGGGCCTGGGCCTGTGCGTGGCGCTGCTGTCCTCGGTGGTGCCCTACTCCCTGGAGCTCAACGCGCTGCGCCGGCTGCCCCCGGCGGTGTTCAGCATCCTGCTCAGCCTCGAACCGGCCTTCGCGGCCCTGTTCGGGTGGCTGCTGCTGGGCCAGGAGTCCTCGCTGCTGCGCACCCTGGCGCTCGTGCTGGTGATCGCGGCCAGCGCCGGGGTGACGCTGACCGCGCGGCGGCTCACACCAGCTCGGTCGCGCCCAGGGCGGTGAGCAGGAAGGCGTAGTCCCAGGCCCGGTCCTCCCAGGCCCGGTACCGGCCCGAGGCGCCGCCGTGGCCGCCGTCCATCTCGGTCTTCAGCACGATCGGCGAACCCCCCTGGGCCAGCGGCGTGCGCTGGTCCGAGGTGACGGTGCGGCGCAGCTGCTGGACCCACTTGGCCGGCTCCACGTAGAGCACCCGGGTGTCATGGAGCGAGGTCACCGCCGCGATCGCGGGGTAGTCGACGGCGCGGACGTTCTCGTAGGGGGAGTACTCGGCCATGTACCGGTACACCTCGGCGTCCGTGATGGGGTTGCCCCACTCCTCCCACTCGAGGGCGGACAGCGGCAGGTCCGGGTCCAGGATCGAGGTCAGGGCGTCCACGAACGGCACCTGGGCCACGCAGGCCCGGTAGAGCTCGGGGGCCAGGTTCAGCACGGCGCCCATCAGCAAACCGCCGGCCGAGCCGCCCATGCAGGCGATGCGGTCCGGGTCCACCCAGCCCGACTGCGCGACGAACCGGGTGGCGTCCACGAAGTCGGTGAAGGTGTTCTTCTTGTGCAGCTTCTTGCCGTGGTCGTACCAGGCCCGGCCGAGTTCCCCGCCGCCGCGCACGTGCGCCATCACGTAGACCACGCCGCGGTCCAGCAGGGAGAGCCGGGCCACGGACAGCCCCGGGTCCATCGAGGCCTCGTAGCTGCCGTAGCCGTAGACGACGCAGGGGTTGGAGCCGTTCCACTCGGTGTCCTTGCGGCGGATGACCGTCAGCGGGATGGCCACCGGCCGACCGGCCGGGGACGAGCTCTCGGCCGGGGCCCACCAGCGTTCCACGAGGTACTGCTCCGGGTCGTAACCGGGGACCTCGAGCTGGCGGCGCAGGTGCAGGGTGCCGTCGGCCACCGCGTAGTCCAGGACCTGGGCGGGGGTCACCCAGGAGGTGTAGGACAGCCGCAGGAACGGGGACTCGTAGGGGGCACCGGCCAGCTCGCACGAGTACAGCTCCTCGCCGAAGTCCGGTTCCACCGGCTCGCCCTGGTGCTCCGTGCCGAGCCCGGCCAGCGGCATCACCAGGGTCCGCGGAGTGGTGTCCCGCCGCACCGCGAGCGCCAGGTGGGTGGCGGTGACGGCGGCGCCGTCCACCTTGGTGGTCGCCGAGTGCCCGACGACGGTGCGCCAGAACCGCGGGTCCGTCACCGTCTCGCGCGCGGCCAGGGACACCATGTTGTTCGGGGCCGGGGCGGGACCGTGCTCCTCGTCCTCCGTGGAGAAGTCCTTGTTGTGCACGATCACGTAGTGCCGCTGCCCGTGGAGGGTGACCGGGTCCACGCCGTGCAGCAGGCCCAGGGAGCGGTCCACCAGCACGCGCAGCTCGCCCAGCGGCTCGTCGGCGGAGGCCGGAAGGTCCAGGGCGCGGGTCTCGGCGAGCTCGGAGTTGCCGATCGAGACGATCAGCTCGGTGCGGTCGGCCGAGAGCCCGAAGCCGGACCACATGCCCGGGTCGTCCTCCTGAAACAGGAGCTGGTCCTGCTCCACGGGGGTGCCCAGGGTGTGCGCGAGGATGCGGTAGGGCCGCCAGGACTCGTCCGGGACGGTGTAGAACACCCGGGTGCCCGTGCGGTCGAACACCACTCCGTAGGACACGTCGGGGATCTCGTCGGCCAGGTCCTGGCCGGTGCGCAGGTCGCGGATGCGCAGGGTGAAGCGCTCGTCCCCGGTGTGGTCCACGGCGTAGGCCATCAGGGTCCCGTCCCGGGAGACGGCCAGGCCGCCGAGGGAGAAGAACGGCTGGCCCTCGGCCTCGGCGTTGCCGTCCAGGATGACCTGCTCTGCCTCGACCGGTTCACCGGGCGTGACCACCGGCGGGGTCCAGTCCGCCACCGGGTCCCCGGTGTCCCGGGCCGGGACGCGGCAGTGCACCGCGTACTGCCGGCCCTCCTCGGTGCGGGAGAAGTACCACCAGCCGTCCTTGCGGGACGGGACGGACAGGTCCGTCTCCACCGTGTGGGCCTTGATCTCGGCGAAGATCGCCCGGCGCAGCGGCTCTTGGTCCGCGGTGACGGCGTGGGTGTAGGCGTTCTCCGCCTCCAGGTGGGCGATCACCTCGGGGGAGTCCTTGTCCCGCAGCCAGTCGTAGTCGTCCGTGAACCCGTGGCCGTGGTGCTCGCGGACCACGGGCCGGCGCTCGGCGAGAGGGGGCTCGATGACGGATGCCTGCGTCGTGGTGTCCGAAGAACTCATGGGCACCATTGAACCGCACGCGCCGTCAGAGCCCGAGCAGCCCCCGGAACACGCCCATGCCGAAGTACAGGACGAAGGCCGCGGCGACGACCCACAGCAGCGGGTGCACCTCGCGGGCCCGGCCCTGCGCGGTGCGGATGATCGCGTAGGCGATCATCCCGGCCCCGATGCCGTTGGCGATCGAGTAGGTGAACGGCATGAGGATGAAGGTCAGGAACGCGGGGAAGGCCGCGCCGAGGTCCGACCAGTCGATGTGCAGCACCTGGGAGGCCATCATGAACCCGACCACCACGAGCGCGGGGGCGACCGCCTCGAACGGCACCAGGTGGATCAGCGGGGTCAGGAACATGGCCAGCAGGAACAGCACGCCGGTGACCACGGAGGCGAAGCCGGTGCGGGCGCCCTCGCCGATACCGGTGCCGGATTCCACGAAGATCTGGTTGGCCGAGCCGGAGCCCGCGCCGCCGGCGGAGACCGCCAGGGCGTCCACCATCAGCACCCGGTTCAGGTGCGGGATCTCCCCGTCCGGCGTGACGTTGCCGGCCTCGCGGGCCAGGCCGACGGAGGTGCCCATGGCGTCGAAGAACACGGACAGCAGGATGGCGAACACGAGCAGGCCGGCCATCAGCGGGCCGACCTGGGTGAAGGCCGCGAAGGGATCGACCTGGCCCACCAGGGACAGGTCCGGGGTGGACCACTCCGGCACGGACGGGGCGACCAGCGACCATCCGGTGGGGTTGGCGTTGCCCTCGGCGTCCACGGACGGGCCGATGTGGAACACCGCCTCCAGCACGTTCGCCAGCACGGTGGCCACCACGATCCCGATGAGGATGGCCCCGCGCGTCTGCCGGATCACGAGCACGGCGGTGACGAGCAGCCCGACGATGAACACCAGCACCGGCCAGCCCTCGAGCTCACCCCCGGTGCCCAGGCCGACGGGCACGGTGGTGCCCGCGGCGTCCGGCACGCGCCGGATGAATCCGGCGTTGACCAGGCCGATGAGGGCGATGAACAGTCCGATGCCGACCACGATCCCGGTCTTCAGGGCATCGGGGACGGCGTTGAACACGGCCTGCCGGAACCCGGTGGCCACGAGGACCACCATGACCAGGCCGGCGATCACCACCAGGCCCATCACCGCCGGCCAGGTCAACCCCTCGGTGGTGGCGATCGTGATCGCCACCAGGGCGTTGACCCCGAGGCCGGCGGCCAGGGCGAAGGGGTGGCGTGCCCAGACGCCCATCGCGATCGTGGAGAGGCCGGCCACCAGGGCCGTCACGGCCGCGACCCGGCCCACGCCGAGGGTGTCCCCCTGGGCGTCGGCCCCGGAGAGCACGAGCGGGTTGAGCACGATGATGTAGCTCATTGCCAGGAAGGTCGCCAGCCCGCCACGGATCTCCTGGGGCACGGAGGACCCGCGCCGGGAGATGTCGAAGAAGCGGTCCAGGCCGTTGCGGGGCCGGGCGGAGTCGACGGTGTTCAGGGTCCTCGGGGCAGCATTCGACACTGGTGTTCCGGGCGTGGGCATGGGGACATGGTACTGGGACGTGGGCCCGGCCCGGTCACGCCCCCGGGTTGCGCCGCGCGATCTCGGCGCTGAGCGCGGTGGCCGCGGCGGTCCACGCCGCGTACGGCAGCAGG
>DATBUG010000440.1:0-3829 GCA_036516315.1 Citricoccus sp. | reverse complement strand
CGTGGCCGTCCTGGCCGTGCCGGCCTCCGCGAGTCCGGACGCTCCCGCCGCGGCGACACCGTCCTTCTTCCTCGGGGTGGCCGGGATCCTGCTGCTGACCGTGGCGGCCGGCGTGATCCCGTGGGGCCGGTTGCCCACAGTGGCCTACTGGTCCATCCCCGTGCTGGACTTCGTGCCGATCGCCCTGATCTGGGAATCGGCTCGGTACTCGCTGGACGGGATGTCCATGCTCTCGGCCTATCCGGTCTTCTGGCTGGCTTGGTCCGGGCTGTACCCGTTCTGGGGCATCACGCTCGGTTTTCTCGGCACCCTCGCGGCCACCTGGTACCCGTACCTGTTGCGGCTGGGCGAGGTGCCCGTTGAAGACCTGTACCGCCCGGCCCTGGTGCCGCTGTTCATGCTGGCGCTGGCCATCGCCGCCAGCGTGCTCACCCGCAGCCTGGACCGCCAGCAGGACGACCTGCAGGAGGTGCTGGCCGCCACCCGCCAGCAGAACCGGCGGCTGGCCACCATCCTGGACACCACGGACGTGGGCATCCTGGTGACGGACCGGAACGGCGTGGGGATGCTCTGGAACGCCGCCCAGCAGCGCCAGCACCTGATTGGCCAGCCCCCGGGGCGGCACGACGCCACGGAGCGCGAACTGCTGGTCTTCGAGCCCGACGGCGTGACCCCGGTCCCCGAGGAGGAGCGCGCCGTCTACCGGGCCGTGCGTGGGGAGAGCTTCACCGGGCGGCTCTACGCCCTCGGCACGGACGGCAGCCAGCAGTTCATGTCCATCTCCGCCCAGGCGATGACGGACGACCACGGTGAGTTCGACGGCACCGTGGTGGTCTTCCAGAATGTCACCGACCTGGTGGACGCCATCCGGGCCCGGGAGAAGTTCGTGGCGGACGTCTCCCACGAGTTCCGCACGCCGCTGACCTCGATCATCGGCTTCCTCGATCTCGCCGTCGAGGACGAGCAGGACGCGATCATCACCCGTTACCTGCAGACCTGCCAGCGCAACGCCGAACGGCTGCTCGCCCTGGTGGAGTCCCTGCTGGACGCAGCCTCGGGCAACACCGAGCTCGCCCTGGAATCCACGTGTCTGGCCCGCCTGGTCCGGCACGGCGTGGAGTCGGCCCAGGTGCGGGCCGGCAATGGGGACATCACGCTGGTGACGGACGTGCCGGAGACCCTGCGTGTCCGCGCGGACAAGATCCGCCTGAGCCAGGTGGTGGACAACCTGCTCTCCAACGCCATCAAGTACACCGGCCCCGGGGGCACGGTCACCGTCACGGTGCGCCGAACCGGGGACTGCGCCGAGGTGGAGGTGGCGGACACCGGCTTCGGCATGACGCCGGAGGAACAGGAGCAACTGTTCACCAATTTCTACCGCACCGAACACGTGCGCCGGGCGGCCATCCCGGGCACGGGGCTGGGCCTGGCCATCACCCGGGCGTTCGTGCGCGCCCACGGCGGGGAGATCTCCGTGCGCTCCGAGAAGGGCGTCGGGTCCACCTTCACCGTGTCCATCCCGGTCGACGGGCCGCCGGAGGAACCGGCCGGCCAAGGGCAGGCGAGCGTCCGCCTGAGCTGAGCTGAGCTGAGTTGAGCTGAACGGGGCGGGCCACATCGGCCGGCTCCGGCGCGACCGGGCCGACTGTGCGACCTGACCGGACCTCGGGACCGGGCCGGGCCAGCCGCGCGGTCAGGCGAGCAGGCGCCAGCTGCCCGGTTCCACGCGGGAACCGGCGCGCAACCGGGCCGCACCGGACTCGTCCCAGGGCTCGGCACGGGTGATGTGCTCGGCCCGCACGGCCCACGCCGTGCACACCTGGG
This sequence comes from Citricoccus sp., assembly GCA_036516315.1. Classification (GTDB taxonomy): domain Bacteria; phylum Actinomycetota; class Actinomycetes; order Actinomycetales; family Micrococcaceae; genus Citricoccus. The sequence continues at coordinate 2,005 of DATBUG010000440.1, read as the reverse complement.
GGATGTACGCGTCCTCCTGGCCCATGAACAACCTCCGGCGGAACATCGCCCATTCGATCGCGGGCACGGCCACGGGGTAGGCCCCGCCGACGTCGATGCCCTCCAGCTCCTGCAGCGCCGCGTCCCGGCCGGACTGGGCGGCCAGCCAGGCGCGCGTGGCGGCCGGCGGCAGGGGATCGGTGACGGCGGCCAGCCCGACGTCGAGGCGCGGGTCCGCCTCGGCCGGCACCGGGAGCAGGTCGGTGGCGTTGCGCCACTCGCCGAACCGGGAGCCGTCCGGCAGCACGACGACACCGTGCTCGTCACAGGTGTTGCGCCACGGGTCCTCGGGGTCCAGGGTCTCGACCAGGTCCGCCAGGACACCGGAGGCCCACAGGCGGAACCATTGCGGGTCGGTGGAGGACAGCCGCCGCAGCTCGTTGCTCGCGGAGGCACGGTACTCGTCGGAGACCAGCGGCTCGCACCGGCTGATGGTCCACCTCGAGACAGCCTCTCGTCTGGTCACGGCCACCGTATCCTTCGGGGTTGACGGGCACTGCGGCAGGGACGGCCGCCGGTGCGGCATGGGGGGATACCGCGCCGCCGAGTCTACTGGGGACGATGCCGCGCGAAGGCGCAGTATAGGCCGACCGCGTAGCGATCGAGTACCGTTCGCCGCCGTCCTCAGTACCGTACGGGCCGTTCCTGCACATCCGCCCGGTGGGCCCTGGTCACGGCCGGTGCCGGCCCGGAACAGGCCGCTGACCGGTGCGTTCGTGCATAGATCTCGCGTGACACACCACGGGACACCGCAGCGGCATGCCCTGTTGGACGAGTTCTGCGGACGCCTGCAGTCGATCCTCTGGGGCCGGGCCGCCCGCCGGTTGCTGCAGTCCGGCATTCCGCAGGGGCACCGGGACGTGCACCTGCTGCCGGTCTGGGACTGGCGCCTGCCCGCCATGACGATCGGTCGTAAGGGCCGGGACCACGAGTCCGGTGAGGCGCTGCTGATGCCCGTGCGCCTGGACTTCGGCGGCAACGAGGCCCTCGTACGCCTGGTGGACCCGCAGGAGCCCACACCGTCATACCCGTGGACGGCCCACTCCATGGGGTGGACTGACAGGGGGGAATTACAGTCGCGTAGTTCACGCTCGGCCGCCCGTCAGGCCCGTAGCGCCGGTATAGTGACCACCGGTAACAATTCCGCCCCCGGGATCGTCCACCGCGCCGTCGAGGACCTCGAGGACCTCGTGCGGATCGGTCGCCAATCCCAGTGGCAACTGTTGTTCAGCCTTGAGCCGTTCGTCGCCTCCACCGTCCACAAGGCTCACTCCGCGGTGAGCCACGAGATCGGGGAGACGACCGGGCGGGTCCAGCCTGTACTGCACGACACGGGAATCGAGCAGATCGTGAACGTCTTGATGGTGGGTGAGTCCACGGCCGAGGGGGTGGACGGCCCCAGCGTGCCCCGGCTCCTGGAGCAGTGCCTGCGCCACGACCGGTTCACCAAGGTCGATCCGCTCATGTTCCTGCGCCGCAATCTGCACCGCGACGCCGAGGAACTCATCCGCCGCGCCATCGGCGATCCCCGGATCGGTCCGAAGGTGCGCCGGGTGGCCCGCCGGATGCCCGGCGCCACCACGGAACAAGTCGTGGCGGCCTACCGCCTCGAGTACCCGCAGGACAAGCTTTCCACCGCCCGGGCGGAGGCTGCACTGCACGTCGGTTCGGACCCGATGGCCCGTTCCGTGACCCTGGACCCCGAGACAGGCCGGGGTCCTCGTTGACGCGGGTCTGTACGTCCGGGGACCCCTCTGCCGCGCGCCGGCCCACCCGGCACGCGATCGCGGGGGTGGGGGAGGCCCGTCCCGCCCTCGAGCGGCTCCACGAGATCGCGGCCGCCTCCGGCCCCCGGCAGGCACGCCTGCGCGAGGCCTTCATCGCCGACCAGCGCAAGCTCTTCCGTTTCCTGGCTCACCGGCTGTGCCGCACCATGGGCTTGTCCACGGCCCTGCACCGGGACGAC
>DATBUG010000439.1:0-2990 GCA_036516315.1 Citricoccus sp. | reverse complement strand
ACCTGACGGACGAGTCCCCGCTCGCCACCGCCCCGGAACCGGCCGCGGAACCAGAGCCGGTGGCCGAGCCGGTGGAGGAGCAGGCCGCGCCGCGCGGGACCGAGCCGGGCGGGTACGAGGCCTTCTGGTTCGCCGTGGGCTCGCGGCGGGACACGGTGGACCCGGAGGACGGCACCCCGGCCTTCACCCTGGAACCCGGTGGGTGGATCCTCGCCCTCGAGGACCGCGGCCACGAGTTCCTGGTGCAGAACACCGACGGGCGCACCGGGGTGCTGCGCGACCTGTCCGACATCGAGCGGGCGTGAGCGAGACCCGGCTGGCCCTCGTCCGCCGGGCCCGCAAAATCAACCGCGTCCTGGCGGAGACCTATCCCTACGCGGTGGCCGAACTGGACTTCACCACGCCCTTCGAGCTGCTCGTGGCCACGGTGCTCTCCGCCCAGACCACGGACGTGCGGGTCAACGCGACCACCCCCGCGCTGTTCGCCCGCTTCCCCGATGCCGAGGCGATGGCCCACGCCGACGAGCGCGAACTGCAGGACCTCGTGCGGCCGCTGGGGTTCTACCGCAGCAAGGCGGCGGCCCTGCTGGGCCTGTCCCGGGCACTGGTGGAACGCCACGGGGGCGAGGTCCCCGGGAGGCTGGAGGATCTCGTGGCGCTGCCCGGCGTGGGCCGCAAGACCGCGTTCGTGGTGCTCGGCAACGCCTTCGGGGTCCCCGGGCTGACGGTGGACACCCACTTCGGCCGGCTGGCCCGGCGGCTGGGGTTCACTGCCCAGGAGGATCCCGTCAAGGTGGAACAGGACGTCGCGGCGCTGTTCGAGCGGCGCGACTGGACCATGCTGTCCCACCGCCTCATCTTCCACGGCCGCCGGGTCTGCCACGCCAAGCGGCCGGCCTGCGGGGCCTGCCCGGTGGCCCGCTGGTGCCCGTCCTACGGGATCGGGGAGACCGACCCGGAGGCCGCCGCCGCACTGCGCAAGTACGAGCTCGCCCCGGGCCGGGAGGACCTGCACCGCAGGATGCTCGCCGGGGCTACGAGGGCCCAGTTGCGGGCCGAGGGATACAGTCTGGGGGCATGATGCAGATCGACGGTGCGCTGGCGGACCTGCGGGCCCTGGTCTCCCGGTACGGGACCCTGGGCCCCGGCATGGGCACGGCGGACCCGGTGGACCGGCTGCCCGACGACGGCCGCGGCTGGGACTTCGGCGTGGACCTGGTGCCCGCCGCCGGCACGCCGGCGGAGTCCGCGGTCCTGGTGCTGTTCGGCGCCCTGGACCGCCGGCCCGCCCACTTCCATACGACCGCCGTACCCGAGGACCTGGACCTGCTGCTGACCCAGCGATCGCTGTCGTTGCGCAAGCACCCCGGCCAGGTCGCCTTCCCCGGTGGCCGGAAGGACCCGGAGGACGCCGACCACCTGGTCACCGCCCTGCGTGAGGCCCGCGAGGAGACGGGACTGGACCCGGAGGGGGTGCGGGTGCTGGGCGCGTTGCCCCCCGCCCCGCTGACCGTCACGAACTTCCGGGTCACGCCCGTTGTGGGGTGGTGGGACCGCCCCTCCGACGTGTTCGTGGTGGACGAGGGCGAGGCCACCCGCGTCTTCCGGGTCCCCGTGGCCGACCTGGTGGACCCGGCCAACCGGATCACCACCAGCCGCAGTGCCGAGCCCTCCGTGGGGGCCCGCCGGTTCCGCAGCCCTGGCTTCCTCGTCTCGGACACCCTCGTGTGGGGCTTCACCGCCATCCTCATCGACCGGATCCTGGACCTGCTGGGCTGGGCCCAGGACTGGGACCGGGAACGGATCGTGGACATCAGCGGCTGGGACGCCTCCCAGCCGGTGCCCGTGCCCGGCCCCTGGCGGGCCTGAGGGGTCTGGACGGCCGCCGGCGGCCGGACCGAGCGGTCCTGAGCGGTCGCGCCGTTCCTGCACAGCCGGCCGGCCCCTGTCTGCCGTCCACACCGGGACGGTGCCGGCCGGGCCGGGACATACCGGGAGCGGCAGGCTCAGTCCATGACCAGTACCGCTGCGGCCCCGCTCCCCGTGCTGTACGTGCCACCCCGCGATACCGGCCCCTCCGCCGACCTGCTGCTGCACGAGGTCGCGGCCTGCGTGGCGGCCGTGGGGCACCGGTTGTGGGTCCAGACCGCGTCCCGGCCCGGGGACGTCCCGCAGCGTGACCCCGTCATGGTGCTCAGCGGTGACCCGGGGGCCCGCCATCCGGCCGTCAGCGTGGCCCTGGACGGGGACGGCCGGGAGCGCACCGCCCCGGGGGTCTTGTCCTTGCCCCGGGACGCCCACCGGTTGTGCCGGCTGCTGGCCCGCAGCGCCGACCCCCGCCTGCCGGGCCGGGCGGTCGTCCTGGCACACCACGGCCCGGGACCCGGGGGCGACGGTGCCTGGCCCGGGTTGTCCTGGGGACTGACCCTGCTGCTCGGCGGACCCGGTCGCGGGGTGCTCGTCGACCTGCGGGACGCCGACGCCGCCCTGGCCCACCGCCTGCGGGCCGTCTCGGATCCCGTGGCGCACGAACCCGTGGGACCCCGACCGAGCCCGGGACCGGGGCTGGCCCGGCGGTTGCCCGCAGCCGGTGGCGTGCGGTGGTGGCGTCCGGCGGGCCTTCCGGAGGACACGCCGTCCGTGATCGGCCCCGCACTGGACACCTTCCGCTGGGCGGTCCTGGACGTGGGGGACGACACCGCGCGGGCAGCCGGACTGGCCGCCGAGGGGTGGCCCGTCCTCGCGGTCCGCGCACGGGACGGTGCCGGCGTGCTCCACCTCCCCGGCGCGGGCGGCGAGCACCCGCTGGGCCCGGTGCCCTGGACCGGGGCCTCACCCGCGGACTGGGCCCGGTCCGCCCGGCGCCGGGAGTCCCTGGACCTGGCCGTCCGCCTCACCACCGCCCTGACCGCAGCGCCCACGGTGGAGGCCGCCACAGCCTCCGCCGCGGACGCCCTCAGCGACCCCACCACGGTCCGGCCCGGGGTGCG
>DATBUG010000438.1:0-14088 GCA_036516315.1 Citricoccus sp. | reverse complement strand
GGGTGCGGCCGTGACGCGGGGCTGGGCACCGTCCCGACCACCGGCACCGGCCGCTCAGGAGCGGGCGCGCCAGGAACGGGCGCGCCGCTGGTTGGCCGGCCGCCTGGCCGGGACGCGGCGCCGGGGAACCGGTGACGCCGGAGTGCCCCCGGAGCTGCTCGGCGAGGCCGTCCGCCGCCACCTGCCCGCGGAGACGCCCGAGGAGGCGTCACGGCAGATGCGGTCCCTGGCCGACGGGCTCACCGGCCTGGGGCCCCTGGCCGAACCGGCCCGCCGCCCCGGAGTGACCGACGTGCTGGTGGACTCCGCCGGTACCGTGTGGACGGACGGGACCGAGGGCCTGCAACGCACCGGTCTGTGCCTGTCCGCGGCACAGGCCCGGCACCTGGCGGTACGCCTGCTGGCCCAGGACGGGCGCCGCCTGGACGAGGGCCGGCCCTATGGGGACGCCCAGGTCGCCGGGGCCCGGGTGCACGCGGTCCTGCCACCGATCGCCGCCGGCGGCACGCAGATCAGCGTGCGCCTGCCCGCCGTCCGCCCGCCGGCCCTCGAGGAACTGGCCGGGCGGTGGCCCCACGGGAGCCACTGGCTGTCCGTGCTGCGCGACCTGCTCGCCATGCGGGCCAACCTGCTCATCAGTGGGGCCACGGGTTCGGGCAAGACCACGGTCCTCGGAGCCCTGCTGGCCGAGGTGCCGGGGGACGAACGCATCATCACCGTCGAGGACACCCGGGAGCTGCGCCCGGCGCACCCCCACGTGGTCTCCCTGCAGGCGCGGTCCGGCAACGCCGAGGAAGCCGGGGCCGTCACCCTGGCCGACCTGGTCCGCCAGGCACTGCGGATGCGGCCGGACCGGCTCGTGGTGGGGGAGTGCCGGGGTGCTGAGGTGGCCGACTTCCTCACCGCCCTGAACACCGGCCACCGTGGGGCGGCGGGCACGCTGCACGCCAACTCGGCCGGGGACGTCCCCGCGCGCCTGCAGGCCATGGGTGCACTCGCCGGCCTGACCCCGGAGGCCACCGCCCTGCAGGCGGCCAGCGCGGTGGACGCGGTCCTGCACCTCGAGCGGACCCGTGCCGGGCGGCGCCCCGTGGAACTGGCGGTGGTGGACCGCTCCGCACCGATGCCGGACCACGTCCTGCGCGTCGTCCCCGCCCTCACCGCGAGAGGCGAGGACCTGCGCGCCGGCCCCGGCCTGGACGCGCTCGAGTCCCTGACCGGTTCTGCTCCCGGCATCCCCGCTTCCGCCGCGACCGTCCATGGTGGAGGCCGTCATGCGCTGGAACCCTGACGGGCCCGGGGCCCTGCTCGACTGGTGGCCCGGACGGTCCCGCGCCCGGCACGAGCGGCAGACGGAGGAGGTCATCGCGCTGGTGCGCCAGTGCGCGGCCCTGCTGCACGCCGGACGCCGTCCGGAGGCGCTCTGGGCCGAGCTGGCCGGCGTGCACCCACCGTGCCGGGCAGGACACGGGCCGGGAGGCTGCTGCCTGCACCACGCGCTGGTGGCCGCGGACGCCGCAGTCCTGCTCGGCCGGGACCCCTGGCGCGAGGTCATCGGCCCGGGGGAGCCACGCCAGTGGGAGCAGCTGGCCGGTTGCCTGGCGGTCTCCCGGGAGGCGGGAGTGCCCCTGGCTGCCCTGCTGGACCGGCTCGCCGACGCGCTCGCCGACGGCCAGGACGCCCAGCAGGCACGGGACGCGGCCTCGGCCGGGCCCCGGTCGACCGCCCGGTTGCTGGGGCTGCTGCCCGTGGCGGGTCTCGGGTTGTCCGCGCTGGCGGGAGCCCCGCCGACGGACCTGCTGGCCGGGCCGGCCGGTTGGCTCGTGGTGGGCACCGGTGCCGCGCTCGCGGTGATCGGCCACCTGTGGACCCGGGCCCTGGTCGGCCGCGCCGAGGAGGGCTCCTGATGGACGCCGCGCTGGCGCTGGACCTGTTGGCCGGACTCCTGGAGAGCGGGCAGGGACTGCTGCCGGCCCTGGACACGCTGGGGGCGCACCTGCCCGAGGCCGAACCGCTGTGCCGGGTGGCCGGCCTGCTGCGCGCGGGGGTGGACTGGGACGAGGCCTGGACGACCCCGGACCCGGACCTGCAGGAACTGTCCCGGGAGCTGCGCTTCGCCTATCTCACCGGCGCTCCCACGGCGGGGCTGCTGCGCTCCACGGCCACAGCACTCCGGCGGAACCGGCGGAGGCGGGCCGAACAGCGTGCCGCGGAACTGGGCACCCGGCTGGTCCTGCCCCTGGGCCTGTGCCAACTGCCCTCATTCCTGTGCCTGGGCGTGATCCCCCTCGTCCTGGCCCTGTTGCCGTAACTGCCGTAACTGCCGGAGCTGCCGGAGTTACGGGATCCGCCTGGGCGCGGGACGGTCCTCCACACCCGGCCGTTGTCCCGACCACATCCAGGACCGGCGGGCGGTGGGCCCCGGGGCGGACCGGCCCGGGACACGCTGGAGACGGGCCACGGCCGACCGGCCGGGCCCGACCACCCCACCGATCCCATCCACTCAAGGAGAGACCATGAAACCGTCCACGACACCATTCACCCGGCCCCACCGGACCGTCCAGCTCCACCGGACCAGCCAGCTCAACCGGCCCGCCCAGGTACCCCGGGGCGTTCAGGCCCCGCCGGCCAACCCGGCACCGCCCGCCGCGCTCGACTGGTCCGACGAGACGGGGGCCCAGACCGCCGAGTACGGCATCGTGACGCTGGCCGCCGTGGGCTTCGCCGGGGTGCTGGCCGTCGTCCTGGCCGGCTCCGACGTCCAGGGGCTGCTGCTGGACATCGTCAAGAACGCCCTCAGCTTCGGCTGAGCCACCCGTCCCGGTCCCGTGGCCGCGTCCGGCAGCGCCGCGGCCGCGGGACCCCCATCCCAGGAGGAAGCGTGGAACATCCCTCACACCGCGGGCCGTCGGACTGGGGCTCGGTCACGGCCGAGTACGCCGTCCTGCTGCCTGCCGCCGCAGTGGTCCTGGCCGGGGCCCTGCTGGCCGGCGCCGCCACGCTGCAGCAGCTCCGCCTCGAGGAGGCCGCCGCGGCGAGCGTGCGGGAGCTGGCCCGCGGCGAGTCCGAGGCCACGGCCACGGACACCGTCCGGCACCTGGCAGGTACCGGGGCCCGGCTGAGCAGTGCGCGCACGGCCGGGTGGGTCTCGGTGACCGTGGGGCACGAGCCACCCGGGCCACTGGCTTGGTGGGACGGATGGCAGCTCGAGGCCACCGCCCACGCCCCGGATCAATGGGTCACCCCGCCGGCGGGCACGCGATGACCGCGGGGGAGCGGGGCGCCGGGGCGGTCACCGTGCTGCTCACCGCGTTCACCACACTGGTCCTGCTGGGCGCCGTGGCTGCACTGGGGACGGCGACCGTCGCCGCGGCACGGGCGGCAGCGGCGGCCGACCTGGCCGCCCTGGCGGCGGCCGATGCAGCCCGCGGACTGGTCACGGCCGACCCCTGTGCGCTCGCGGACCAGGTCGCCGGCCGTCACGGCAGCAGCATCACCGCCTGCTCGGACGCCGGGGACGGCACGGTCCTGGTCCGGACCCGCTACGCGTCGTCGTTGCCGTGGCCGGCCACCGGCGTCTCGCGGGCCGGGCCGCCCCCGTCCTCCTGGACGGGCTGAGCGTGCACCCGGCCCAGCACGTACTCCAGCAGTGTCGCCGCGCCGTCCTTGTCCAAAGGGTTGTTGCGGTTGCCGCACTTGGGCGACTGCACGCAGGACGGGCACCCGTCGGCACACGTGCAGGAGCGGACCGTGTCCAGGGTGGCCCGCAGCCAGACCTCCGCCTGGCCGAACCCGCGCTCGGCGAACCCGGCGCCGCCGGGATGGCCGTCGTAGACGAACACGGAGGGTTCCCCGGTGTCAGGGTGCAGGGCCATGGAGACCCCGCCAATGTCCCAGCGGTCGTTCGAGGCCACCAGCGGCAGCAGGCCGATCATTGCGTGCTCGGCGGCGTGCAGCGCCCCGGGCAGCCGGTCCATGGTCAGGCCGGCCGCCACCAGCTGCTCCGAGGGGCAGTGGAACCACACCGCGGTGGTGTACAGCTCCCGGGCCCCCAGCTCGAGCGGTTCCTCGCCGAGGACCTCACCGGAGACGAGGGCCTTGCGCTGGAAGGAGACCACCTGCGTGGTGACCTTCACCGGCCCGGTGCACCACTGCAGGTCCCCGCCGTCGCGGCGGCGCACCGTGTCCAGGATCTCGATCTCCGTGACGTCGCGGGCCTGGGTGTAGTAGTCCGGCCAGGCCCGGGACACGAGGACCGCGTGGGCGTCCTCGTCCAGGTCCTCCACCAGGTAGGTGCGGTCCTGGTGCACGTAGACCGCACCCGGATGCGCCTGGTAGTGGGTCTGGGGCGAGCCCATCGTCCCCAGCAACGCCCCGGTGTCCGCGTCGATGATGTCCACCGGTCCACCGCCGTCGTCGCGCAGGGACACCAGGGAGGCGGCGTGCTCGGGGTGGGTCCAGTACCACCCGGCCGGCCGCCGCCGCAGGTACCCCTCGGCCACGAGCTGGTCGACGAGGGCGCGTACCGGTCCGGGGTCGCCGAAGGCGGCCAGCGCCTCCGGCGTCAGCGGCAGCTCGGCGGCCGCGGCGCACAGGTGCGGGGCCAGGATGTGCGGGTTCTGCGGGTCCGTGACGGAGTCCTCCACCGCGAGCTCGAACACCGCCTCCGGGTGGTGCACCACGAAGGTGTCCAGCGGGTCGTCCCCGGCCACGTACACGGCCAAGGACTCCTGCCCGGCCCGGCCCGCGCGGCCCACCTGCTGGAAGAACGAGGCACGGGTGCCCGGCCAACCGGCCACCAGGACCGCGTCCAGGCCGGCGATGTCGATGCCCAGCTCCAGCGCGGGGGTCGAGGCCACGCCCAGCAACCGGCCCGTCCGCAGGGCGGTCTCGACCTCGCGGCGTTCCTCCGGCAGGTACCCGGCCCGGTAGGCCGCGACCCGCGGCGGCAGGGACGGGTCCACCTCGGCGAGCTCGCGCTTGGCCGCCGACGCCATGGCCTCGGCGCCGCGCCGGGAGCGGATGAACGCGATCGTGCGCGTGCCCGCCACGGCGAGGTCGGCCATCATCCCGGCGGACTCGGCGGTGGCCGAACGGCGGACCGGCGCACCGTTCTCCCCGCGGGCATCCGTCAGCTCCGGTTCCCAGAACCCGACCGTCACGGCACCGTGCGGGGAGGCGTCCTCGGTGACGGCCACGGCCTCGGCCCCGATCAGCCGGGAGAACGAGCCGGCCGGGTCGGCGCTGGTGGCCGAGGCCCCGATGAACACCGGCGCCGCGCCGTAGTGCGCGCAGACCCGGGCCAGGCGGCGCAGCAGCACCGCCACGTGCGAGCCGAACACGCCCCGGTAGACGTGGGCCTCGTCCACGATCACGTAGCGCAGCCGGCGGACGAACCGGGCCCAGCGTTCGTGGTGGGGCAGGATCCCCACGTGCAGCATGTCCGGGTTGGTCAGCAGCACGTTGGCGTGCTCGCGGGCCCACGTGCGGTCGGCCGGGGCCGTGTCCCCGTCGTAGGGGGCCGGGCGCAGCCAGTCCGCGCCGTCCCGGGCCAGCGCCCGCCAGGCCACGAGCTGGTCCGCGGCGAGTGCCTTGGTCGGTGCGAGGTAGAGCACGGTGCCCGCCGGGTCCTCGGCGAGCGCGGTACCGGCGGCCAGCTGGTAACCCAGGGACTTGCCGGACGCGGTGCCGGTGGCCAGGACCACGTGCCGGCCGGCCGCCGCCAGGCGGGCCGCCTCGACCTGGTGCCGCCAGGGCTCGAGCACACCCGACCCACCGAAGGCGTGCCTCAGGGCCGGCGGGGTGCTGTCCGGCCAGGGCTCCGTGCGCGCCGGCCGCTCCGGCAGGTAGCGCACGTGGACCAATTCCCCGGGGACGGTGCGGCGTCCCAGGGCCCGGGCCAGCGCCTCGGCGTCCCGGGGATCGTCGGTCCTGACCTCAGGGTTCAGCTGGCCTCCGTGTGCGAGGGGTTCTCGGTGTGGTCCTCGAGGGCGCCGTAGACGGTCACGTCCGCCAGCTCGGTCCAGCCCAGGTGGCCGTACAGCGCCTGCCCGTCCGCGCCGGCCACCAGCAGGCCCTGCTCGACGTCGTGCTCGAGGGCGAGGGAGGCCAGGTAGCGCATCACGAGGGACCCCAGCCCGCGGCGCCGGAACTCCGGCGCGGTCCAGATGCGGTCGAACACCGCGTACCCCTCCACGGCGGCCACCCGCCCGCGGGCGGCCACGGCACCGGCACCGTCGGGGTGCTCGTCCGAGGTCGTGATGGTCAGCCGGAACCAGTCCGGGTCGTTGCGCTCCACGGTGGCCTCGTACTCCTCGGCCACGATCGGTGCCTCGACGTCCTGACCGGTCATGTCCACGACCATGAGCTTCTCGCCCGAGGACACCACCTTCAGCGGCACGCCCTCCGGGACGGCCGGGGCGGCGCCCACCACGGTGAGCAATCGGCCGGGGTGGGTCTGGACCTCGGCCGCCACCGCCTTCAGGGCCGCCTCGTCCGGATTGGCCAGGACGTACTCCCAGTCCTGCCCGTCGGCGGAGTCCTGGCCCGTGCGCAGGGCGGCATGGACGGGACCGTCGTGGCGTACCTCGAAGTCGCGGCACCGGGACCATCCGGTGACCCACGTGCTGACCAGGGCGTCGTTCAGGGCTGAAGTCATGGCAAGAGAGTATCCCGTGACGTCCGGGGACCGCACGGGCGTGCCGCACATCTTGACCAAGATGTCGCCGGCTGGCAGCTGGTTGGTAGTCTGCGCCCCGCGGGCCGCCGGCGCAACCACCACCGGCGCCACTCCACCGCCGGCCTCACTCCACCAACGCGGCGCACTACCCTTGATGCGGTGAGCCAGTCCAAGATCGCCCTCTACTACCGCTTCGCCCCCGTGAAGGACCCGGAGGCCGTGCGCCTGTGGCAGCACGCCCTCGCCGAGCGCTGGGGGCTGACCGGCCGGATCATCGTGGCCCCGCACGGCATCAACGGCACCGTGGGCGGGCCCGTCGAGGCGGTGAAACAGTACGTCAAGGCCACGCGCGGCTACCCGCCCTTCGCCGGCCTGGAGGTCAAGTGGTCGGACGGCTCCGCGGCGGACTTCCCCCGGCTCTCGGTCAAGGTCCGGCCCGAGCTGGTCGCCTTCGACGTCCCCGGGGAGATCACGGTGACCGAGGCGGGGGTCCAGGACACCGGTGTCCACGTGGACCCGCAGGCCCTGCACCGGCTGGTCGCCGAGAAGCGTCAGGCCGGCAGCCCGGTCGTGTTCTTCGACGGGCGCAACGCGGTGGAGGCCAGCATCGGCCGGTTCCGCGGGGCCGTCGTGCCGGAGACCGCCACCACGCGGGACTTCGTGGCCGAGCTGGACTCCGGCAAGTACGACCATCTCAAGGACCAGCCGGTGGTCACCTACTGCACCGGCGGCGTCCGCTGCGAGGTGCTCACCGCCCTGATGCGGCACCGCGGCTTCGAGGAGGTCTACCAGCTCGACGGCGGGATCGTCCGCTACGGCGAGGCGTTCGGCGACTCCGGGCTCTGGGAGGGCTCACTGGCCGTCTTCGACCGCCGGATGCGCCTGGAGTTCTCCCCGGACGCGGCGGTCATCGGCCGCTGTGGCCAGTGCGGGTTGCCCACGGCGGACCTGCGCAACTGCGCCGACCCGTCCTGCAAGACCCTGGAGACCGTGTGCGCCGGGTGCGCCGACGCCGACCCGCAGCGCACCTGCGCCGGCTGCGCGGCGGTGGCCTCATGACCGGCACCGCACCGGCGGCCCCCGGACATCGGGACCCGGAGCCCATCGCCGCCCTCGCGGCCGACCTGCGCGCCCTGCCCTACACCACCGAGGCGGTCGAGGACCTGCTGGGGACGGTGGCCGGTGCCGCGCTCGAGCGCGAGCAGGCCGAACCGGCCCGGTTACGGGTGGCCCGGGTACTGCACGACGCCGGCGCCCCGGCCTCCCGGCGCGCGCTGGCCGCCGTCGTGTCCTGCTGGATGCTCGGCGATCCGGTGCCCGTCCCGGCGCTGGAGGACGCCCTGCCGCGCCTGGGGGCCGCTGGGGCGGCCCGGCTCGGCCTGGGCCGGGTGGACGGGGAGGTCTTCCACCCGGCCGTGGACCTCTCGCCGTACGCCGCGGATGACGTCGGCGACGCGTGGATCGCAAGCGACCAGACCGCCCTGCAGACGCGGACCGTGCTGCCCTCCTGGCACGTGCTGGGCATCGGGCGGGCCTCGTTGACCCTGGCCGGCAACGTCGTGCGCCGCCCGGCCGGCCGCGCCCTCGACCTCGGGGTCGGCTGCGGGATCCAGACCCTGCACCTGCTCGCCCACGCCGGGCACGTCACGGCCACCGACCTGTCCGAACGCGCCCTGGCCTTCACCGCCTTCAACCTGCGGCTCAACGCCGCCACGCTCGGCCTGGACCCGGCCGAGGACCTCTTCGCCCCCGGCGGCCGGGTCACCCTGGCCGCCGGCGACCTGCTGGACCCGGTGGCCGGCCAGCGCTTCGACCTGGTGGTCTCCAACCCGCCCTTCGTCATCACCCCGCGCGGGCCGGCAGCCGGCGGCCCGGGCCAGCACCGTCCGGAGGGCCGGGAGGAGCCACGGGACATCAACACCTACCGCGACGGCGGCCGGGAGGGGGACCGGCTGCTCGCCGGCCTCGTGCACCGGCTGCCCGGCCACCTCGAACCGGGCGGGACGGCCCAGCTGCTGGGCAACTGGGAGATCCACGCCGGCCAGGACTGGGACGTGCGCCCCCGCTCCTGGGTGCCCGAGGGCATCGACGCCTGGTTCATCCAGCGCGACGCCGCCGACCCGGCCGGGTACGCCGAGACGTGGTTGCAGGACTCCTCCGAGCAGTACGACCCGGCCGGTTACGCGGCCGGCTACCGGCGCTACCTGGAGGACTTCGCCGCCCGCGGCGTGGACGCCGTCGGGTTCGGCTACCTGTGGCTGCGCCGCCCGGACACCCCGCGCGGCGGCCGGGTCCGCACCGAGTCCGTCACTGGAGAGCTGCAGCGCCCGCTCGGTCCGGCGTGGGGTGCGGCGGTGGAGCGCTGGGACCTGGCCGAGGCCGGACCCGTGGACGCGCTGCGCGTGCGGGTCCCGGGGGACGTGACGGAGGAACGCCACCAGCGCTTCGGCGCCGAGCACCCGGAGGTGATCCTGGCCCGGCAGGGCGGCGGGTTCCGTCGCGTGGCGCACCTGGACACCGCCACCGCCGGCTTCCTCTCCGCGGCGGACGGGCAGTTCACCGTCGGCCAGCTGACCGGCGCGGTGGCCGGCCTGCTGGACCTCGACGCCGGGGCGCAGCAGGCGCTCGCGCGGGCGGTGCGCCAGCTGCTGCTGGACGGGTTCCTCGAGGTGGTGCCGGGCCCGCTGTGAAGGCGATCACCCGAAACGTGAAACAAGTGTCTAGGATATCTGTCCATGACAGAACGTGAGTCCGCCGCGCCCTCGACAGGCGCGCCGGGGGAGGGCGGGCGCAGCCCCGTCGTCATCTCGGACCCGCAGGCCATCCGGGCACTGGCCCACGAGGCCCGCCTGGAGGCCCTCGAAGAGCTCTACGCCTCCCAGTCCACGCGGACGGCCACCGAGCTCGCCTCCCGGTGCGGGCTCTCGCCCTCGGCGATGAGCTACCACCTGCGCGCCCTCGAGAAGTACGGCTTCGTGGAGCGCTCGCCCTCCGAGGGGGACGGGCGTGAACGGCGCTGGAAGGCGGCGGGGTACTCGCTGCTCGTGGACTCGCTGAACCACACCCCCACCTCCAAGCTGGCGTTCATCGACGTCCAGCTGAACACCTTCCGGGAGCGGATCATGCAGGAGGTGGCCCGCCGCGAGGCGGAGGACCAGGCGGCCGAGCGCTCGCCGGCCGAACGCCGGCACCCCGTGCTGTCCACCGGCATGATCTTCCTCGACGCCGAACAGCGCGCGGAGTTCCAGTCCCGGCTGGCGGCCCTGATCGACGAGTTCGAGGAGCTCAACCCCGCCTCGGAGCGGTCCGTGGACGCCGAACGCGTCTACTACCTGGTCTCGGTCCTGGCGGACGCGGCCCCGGGCACCGCTGACACGGCCTGATCCGTCACCGGCCGCCGGTGCCGTTACATTAGTAGGGCACCGGGCGGTCCGCCTGGCCATCAGCGGCGGACGATCTGTCATGCCCGGCGACCGCAGAAGGAGCCTGAGTGTCAGAGAAGGTCGACGGGACCAAACTCGTCATCGTCGAGTCCCCCGCCAAGAGCAAGTCCATCGCCAAGTATCTGGGCGAGGGATGGGTGGTGGACGCCTCGGCCGGGCACATCCGTGACCTCCCGCAGCCCTCGGACCTGCCCGCGGACATGAAGAAGGGCCCCTACGGCAAGTTCGCCGTGGACACCGCCAACGGCTTCGAGCCGTACTACGTGGTGTACCCGGACAAGAAGAAGCGGGTCACCGAGCTCAAGCGGGCCCTCAAGGACGCCACCGCCCTCTACCTCGCCACCGACGCCGACCGCGAGGGCGAGGCCATCGCGTGGCACCTGCTGCAGGAACTCAAGCCCAAGGTCCCGGTCTACCGGATGACCTTCACCGAGATCACCAAGGAGGGCATCGCCCGGGGCCTGGAGAACGTCCGGGAGATCGACGCCGACCTCGTCGACGCCCAGGAGACCCGCCGGATCCTGGACCGGCTCTTCGGCTACGAGATCTCCCCGGTGCTGTGGCGCAAGGTGGCCCGCGGCCTCTCGGCCGGGCGCGTGCAATCCGTGGCCACCCGCCTGGTGGTCGAGCGCGAGCGCGAGCGCATGGCCTTCGTGCCGGCATCGTACTGGGACCTGGACGGTACGTTCACCGCCGAGGAGGGCGCCGGGGCCGGGGAGTCCTTCACGGCCCGCCTGGCCACCGTGGACGGCCGGCGGATCGCCAGCGGCCGGGACTTCACCGACCGCGGTGAGCTCAAGGCCTCGGCCGAGGGCAAGGTCGCCACGCTGACCGAGGCCACGGCGACGGCGCTGGCCGAGGGGCTGCAGGACGCCCCGTTCACCGTGGACTCGGTGGAGGACAAGCCCTACACGCGCCGGCCGGCGGCCCCGTTCACCACCTCGACGCTGCAGCAGGAGGCCTCGCGCAAGCTGCGGTTCTCCTCGCGGGTGACCATGCAGGTGGCCCAGCGGCTGTATGAGAACGGCTACATCACCTATATGCGTACCGACTCGGTCACGCTCTCCGACGAGGCGATCAACGCTGCGCGCCGGCAGGCCACCGAGCTCTACGGGCCGGAGTCCGTGCCGGAGTCCAAGCGCGTGTACTCCTCGAAGAACGACTCCGCCCAGGAGGCCCACGAGGCCATCCGCCCCGCGGGTGACTCCTTCCGCACCCCCGGCCAGGTCTCGAACGCCCTGCGCGGGGACGAGTTCCGGCTCTACGAGCTGATCTGGAAGCGCACCATCGCCTCCCAGATGGCCGACGCCAAGGGCTACACGGCCACCGTCAAGCTCTCCGGCACCGCCACCGGTGGACAGGTCGCGGGGTTCACCGCCTCCGGCACCGTGATCACCTTCCCGGGCTTCCTGGCCGCCTACGAGGAGGGCAGGGACATCGACGCCGACAAGCCCGAGAAGGCCGAGGGCAAGGACAAGCGCCTGCCGGACTTGGCGGCCGGGCAGGCCGTCACCGGCCGGGACATCCTGGCTTCCGGGCACGAGACCAGCCCGCCCCCGCGGTACACCGAGGCCTCGATCGTCGCGGAGCTGGAGAAGCGCGAGATCGGGCGTCCGTCCACCTATGCCCCCACGATCTCCACGATCATGGACCGCGGTTACGTCACCAAGCGCGGCAACGCGCTCGTGCCGTCCTGGACGGCCTTCAGCGTCATCCGCCTGCTCGAGGAGCACTTCGGCCGGTACGTCGACTACGACTTCACCGCCCGGATGGAGGACGACCTGGACCGAATCGCCGCGGGCGAACTGCAGCGCGAGGCCTGGCTGCAGGCGTTCTACTTCGGGGCCGAGTCCGGCGAGGAGGGGCTCAAGGCGGTCGTGGACAACCTGGGCGACATCGACGCCCGGGCCGTGAACTCGATCCCCGTGGCGGAGGGCATCACCCTGCGCGTGGGCAAGTTCGGTCCCTACCTGGAGAAGGACCGGCCGGCCGACGCGCCGGAGGGCACCGACCCGGAGCGGGCCAACGTGCCCGACGACCTGGCTCCGGACGAGTTGACCCCGGAGAAGGCCGAGGAGCTGTTCGCCACCGCCGGCCCCTCGGAACGGGTCCTCGGCACGGACCCGGAGACCGGCCGGACGATCGTGGCCCGGGACGGCCGCTACGGCCCGTACGTCACCGAGGTCATCGAGGAGATGACCGAGGAGGAGCTCGCGGCCTGGATGGAGGCCCAGCCCACCGAGTACTACAAGAACGGCAAGCCGAAGCCGAAGAAGAAGCCGGCCAAGGTCAAGCCCCGCACCGGGTCCCTGTTCAAGTCCATGTCCCTGGAGACCGTCACGCTCGAGGACGCGCTGAAGCTGATGAGCCTGCCGCGCGTGCTCGGCCAGGACGAGGAGGGCAACGAGATCACCGTGCAGAACGGCCGGTTCGGGCCCTACCTGAAGAAGGGCACGGACTCCCGTTCGCTGGAGTCCGAGGACCAGATCTTCTCCATCACCCTGGACGAGGCCCTGGCCATCTACGCCCAGCCGAAGCAGCGGGGCCGCGGGGCGGCCAAGCCGCCGTTGGCCGAGTTCGGCGAGGACCCGGTTTCCGGCAAGAAGGTCGTGGTCAAGGACGGCCGGTTCGGCCCCTACGTGACCGACGGGGAGACCAACATCACCGTGCCGCGGGCCATGGACCCGGAGGCGCTGACCGCCGAGCAGGCGTACGAGCTGCTGGCGGACAAGCGGGCCAAGGGCCCGGCGAAGAAGCCGGCGCGCAAGGGTTCGACGCGGACCAAGAGCTCGACGAAGAGGTAGTCATGCGCCTGGGCGTCCTGGACATCGGCTCGAACACCGTCCACCTGCTGCTGGTGGACGCGCACCCGGGCGCACGCCCGTCCGCCTACGCCGACCACAAGCGGTCGCTGTCCCTGCTGCAGCACCAGGATGAGCGGGGCCGGATCCTGCCGTCGGGCCAGGACGCCCTGATCACCTTCATCCAGGAGGCGGTCACCTTCGCGGTGGCCAACGCCGCGGAGGACATGATCGCGTTCTGCACCTCGGCCATCCGCGAGTCCGCCAACGGGGCGGAGGTCCTGGACCGGGTGACGCGGGAGACCTCCGTGCACCTGACCGAGCTCTCGGGCGACCAGGAAGCGGCCATGACCTACTTCGCGGTGCGCCGCTGGCAGGGCTGGGACGTGGGCTCGATCCTGAACTTCGACATCGGCGGCGGGTCCTTCGAGATCGCCTATGGCACGGACGAACTGCCCAGCCACGCCGTGTCCATCCCGCTGGGGGCCGGCCGGCTGACCCGTGACTGGCTGCCGGAGGATCCGCCGTCCCCGAAGTCCGTCAAGAAACTGCGCAAGCACATCCGCGGGGTCATGGACGAGGCGGCCGGTGGGTTCCCGCCCCTGACCGCCCCGGTGCTGGTGACGGGCACCTCCAAGACCTTCCGCTCCCTGGCCCGCATCACCGGTGCCGCGCCCCTGGCCGCGGGGGTCTTCGTCAAGCGCCGGCTGCGCCTGGAGGACCTCAAGCTCTGGGTGCACCGGATGGGGGCGATGACGGCGAAGGAGCGCGCCGGCCTGCCGGGGGTCTCCGAGGTCCGCGCGGCCCAGATGCTGGCCGGCGGCCTGGCCGCCGAGGCGGCCATGGAGCGGTTCGGCGTGTCCGTGGTGGAGATCTGCCCGTGGGCCCTGCGGGAAGGGTTGATCATGCGTAGGCTGGATGCCTTGGTGCAGGAGGGCATCCTGGGCCAGGAGACGGTGCGGGGCGTGGGAAACGTCCGGCTGAACCCCGACCCGATGCTGCCGGGCTTCTCCGTAGGAGTGACGATTGACTGAGGGTCCTGACGAGATCGCCGCCCGCGCCGAGGAGGCGGCCGAGCACGCCGCCCGCGCCGAGGAGACAGCCGCGGACGCCGCCCGCCAGTCCGGCCCGTGGGGTGGCGCGGTGGCCGAGCGGGAGACCCGGC
>DATBUG010000437.1:0-6946 GCA_036516315.1 Citricoccus sp. | reverse complement strand
CTGACGTACCGAGTGAACTGACGCGAAAGGAGGCACCATGGCCTCACAGGATTGGGTGGACAAGGACTTCTACGCCATCCTCGGTGTCTCCAAGGACGCCTCGGAAGCCGACATCAAGAAGGCCTACCGGAAGCTGGCCCGCAAGTACCACCCGGACCAGAACCCCGGAGACACGGCCGCGGAGAAGAGGTTCAAGGAGATCACCGAGGCCAACGCCGTGCTCTCGGACCCGGAGGAGCGCCAGCAGTACGACGCCATCCGGGCCATGGGCTCCGGGGCGCGGTTCACCGCGCCTGGGGCCGGTGCCGGGGCCGGCGCCGCCGGCGGTGGTTTCGAGGACCTGTTCGGCGGGCTGTTCAACACCGGTGGGTCCGGCCGCCGGTCCTACTCGACCACCGGGGACATCCCGCCGGAGTTCGCCGACCTGTTCGGCGGCTTCGGCGGATCCTCCGGGGGCCGCGGCGGCTTCAGCGGCTACGGGACTCCCACCAAGGGGGCGGACCGCACGGCCACCACCACGATCTCCTTCGCCGGCGCGATGCGCGGGACCACCGTCTCGCTGCGCGCGCCCGATGGCGAGGTGATCGACGTGCGCGTCCCGGCGGGGATCAAGGACGGGCAGAAGGTGCGGGCCCGGGGCAAGGGCATGCCCGGCGCTGCCGGCGCCGGTGACCTGCTGGTCACCGTCAAGGTGCGCGAGCACCCGTTCTTCCACCGCGAGGGCGACAACCTGCGCATCCACGTGCCCATCACCTTCGACGAGGCCGCCCTCGGGGCCACCATCCAGGTCCCCACCCTGGACGGGCCCGTCAAGGTGAAGGTCCCGGCCGGGACCTCCTCGGGGCGGGTGCTGCGGGTCAAGGGGCGCGGGGTGAAGTCCTCCAAGGCCACCGGCGACCTGCTGGTGGAGCTGCAGGTGGCGGTCCCCAAGACCCTGTCCGAGGAGGCCAGGGCCGCCGTCGAGGCCTACGCCCGGGCCTCCGCCGGCCACGACCCGCGGGCTGCGCTGACGGAGAAGGCGCGGTTATGACCACCTCCTGGGACGAACCGCTCTACGTCATCTCGGTGGCCGCCGAGCTGGCGGGCATGCACCCGCAGACCCTGCGCCAGTACGACCGGATGGGCCTGGTGGTCCCGCAGCGCCAGGGCGGGCGGCAACGGCGCTACTCCCGGCAGGACGTGGACCGGTTGCGCACCATCCAGCAGCTGTCCCGGGAGGGCGTCTCCCTCGAGGGCATCCGGCGGATCGTGGCCCTGCAGAACGAGGTCGAGCAGCTGCAGCAGACGGTGGCGGAGCTGGCCGGCCAGATCCAGGCGTTCCAGGTCTATGCCCGCTATCCCCGGGTGTTCGCCGCCGGCGCCCAGGGAGACGTCACCACCACCTTCGACGCCGGCCCCGGCGGGGCGTCCGGTGAGCAGGCCGCCGCAGCCCGCGGTCGCCGTGGCGCGGCGGGCCGGAGGAACCGGTTCCCGCGGCGGCCCGCGGCCCTGCCGGCGGGGCCGACGTCCTCGGCCCTCACCGCCTCATCCCGGCCCCTGCCGGGGGTCCTGGTGTGGAAGCCGAAGGACTGAACCCGGCGCAGGTCGCCCGGCGGGACATCTGGGATCCCGCCGAGCGGCAGGCCACCCGCGAGCGGCTGCGCGCGGACATGCGCCGCCGGGACCGGCTCGGGCCGCGCCAGCGCTCGGCCCTGGACGGGATCGTGCACGCCCTGAAGCCCGGGGCCATGGACCGCGCGTTCCCGGACCGGATCCTGCTCGCCTACGACCTCGGGACCGCCCTGCGCCCGGCGGCCGGGGTCATCGCCGTCGGCGAGCCGGGGACGGCCAGCCACCTCACCTGGCAGGTCTCCGGGATGGGGGTGTTCGTGCACACCGCCATGTGGGGCAGCGTCCGCGAGGCCGGCCAGCTCTGGGCCGCCCAGCGTGCCGCCGGTGCGCCGGATCCCTGCGTGGTCAGCTGGCTCGGATACCACCCGCCCGGGCCCTGGGGCGTGCTCTCCGGCCGGCACGCCCTGCGCGGCGGAGCGCGGCTCGCCCTGCACCTGTCCGGCTGGTTCGACTACCGCGAGCGGCTGGCCGCGAGCGGTGTGCGGGAGCCCGGCGCGCCGGGACCGACCGGGGCCCCGCACACCGCCCTCGAGGCCCACTCCTACGGCACCCTGGTCGCGGCGCGGGCGCTGCAGATGCTCCAGCGCCGCACGCCGGCCCGTACGGTGGACGCACTCGTGGTCTCCGGGGCCGTGGGCGTGCCCCGGGACCTGGCCGGCCAGCCCCACCTGCTGGGCCTGACCGCGGACCAGATCTACTTCGCCCTCAGCGACTCCGACTACCTGTCCTGGCTCGGGTTCCGGCTCTCCGGACGCCGGCCGTGGACGAAGACCACCCGGCTGAAGATCGCCGCCGACGAGGCGCTGGACCTGGCCGCCGCCGTCGGGCACAACACCTCGCGCTTCCGGCCCGACGCCGGCCCCTTCCGCCGGGGACGGGGCTACCGGGACGTGGGCACCGCCTCGCTGTACCGGATCGCCCGGGCCACCGCGGGGCTGCCCCTCGACTGAGCCCGCCGCGCGGTCAGGTGCGGGCGCCCCCGGCGGACCGGCCCGCCTCGTCCGCGGCCGGCGTGCCCGGGGCCTCGACGTCGGCGTCCTGCATCCCCGCGGTCCCGGTGCCCTGGGTGGCCTGGTCGTCGGCGTCCTGTTCGTCGGCGTAGGTGCCGGTCCCGTAGTCGTACTCGACCGGGTTGCCCTCCTCGTCCGTGCGCTGGTACCACTCCGTGACGTGCTCGGCGGTGGAGTCGAAGTCCGCACCGGCGCCGCGGCCCTCGGGGGCGCGGGTGACGGAGAGCTCGAAGTCGTCTCCGTGGTCCTCGATGCCGCGGCGGACCGCATTGGACAGCGCGGTCCGGGCGAAGTCGCGCCGGATCGCCGCCGGGTCCGTGGTCAGGTCCCGGATGAAGGCCACGATCATCAGCAGCAGGACGATCGAGAACGGCAGGGCGATGAGGATCGTGAGGTTCTGCAGGCCCGTCAGCGCGGTCTCGCCTCCGGCGAGCAGCATGACCACGGCGATGCCCATCATGCACAGGCCCCAGAACACCACCACCCAGGTCTTCGGGGTGGGCGTGCCCCGCGAGGACATGGTGCCCATGACCACGGCGGCGGAGTCGGCCGAGGTGACGAAGAAGATCGAGAGGATGGTGATCAGCACGAACGGGGTGAACTGGCTCAGCGGGAACTGGGCGAACATGCTGAACAGCACCTGTTCCGGGGTGGCGCTGCCGTCGAAGCCGGGCACCCCCTGGGTGTTCATCCAGATCGCGGTGCCGCCGAAGATCGAGAACGCCAGCATCAGGATGCCCGTGGGGACCAGCATGGACACCAGGACGAACTCGCGCAGCGTGCGCCCGCGCGAGATCCGGGCGATGAACATGCCCACGAAGGGGGTCCAGGCGATCCACCAGGCCCAGTAGAACGCCGTCCAGGAGGCCTGGAACTCCACGGTCTCCGGGCCCCAGGACAGGGATTTGCCCATCATCGAGAACATCTCGTTGAGGTACTGCATGGCGCTCGAGGGCACCAGGTTGAGCAGGAACAGCGTCGGCCCGGCGAAGAACACGAAGAGCACCGCGCCCAGGGTCAGCGTGATGTTGATGTTGGACAGGTAGCGGATGCCCCGGGAGACCCCGGAGACGGCGCTGATGATGAAGGCGACGGTGAGCACGGCGATGATCGACAGCAGCACGTTGTTGCCCAGCGGGCCCAGGCCGCCGATGATCGAGACGCCCTCACCGATCTGCAGGGCCGCGATGCCCAGCGTCGCCGCCGTGCCGAACAGGGTGGCGATGATGGCGAAGATGTCCACGATCTTGCCGGCCACGCCCTCGGTGTGCCGCTCCCCGAACAGGGACCGGAACACGGAGCTGATCAGGGACACCCGGCCGCGCCGGTAGGACGAGTAGGCGATGGCGCCGCCGACCAGCGCGTAGAGCGCCCAGGCGTGCAGCCCCCAGTGGTAGTGGGACTGGGCCGTCGCCTGGTGCAGGGCCTCCACCGTCTCGGCCTCCGCCGTGTGCGGCGGGGGAGTGGTGTAGAAGGCCAGTGGCTCGGAGGGGCCGAAGAAGAAGATGCCCACGCCGATCCCGGCGGCGAACATCATGGCGACCCAGGAGAACCGGGAGAACTCGGGCTCCTCGTTGTCCTTGCCCAGGCGGATGCGGCCGTAGCGGCCGAAGGCCAGCACGACCATCACCACCACGCACACCATCATCGTCAGGTTCAGCAGCCAGCCGGTGTTCGTCATGGCCCACCCGAAGGCGGCGGCCGAGACCGCGCTCACGGACTCCGGGGAGATCACGCCCCAGGCCACGAACGAGACGATCAGGACCGCCGTGACGCCGAAGACCACCCGGTCCAGGCCGAAGCGGTGGCGCTGCTCGTCCACGCTGATGCCCGGGACCAGTCCGGGGTGGATGTCATGCGGGTAGAGACCCACGGCACCGGAACTGCCGGTCCCGTCCCGGGAGCGGCCCTTCGGGGGAGCGCTGAGGGAGCTCCCGGTGCGGTCCTGCGGGGTGGGTGAGTCCGGTTCGTCTGGCACCGGGGGTCCCTTCGTCGTGACCGCGCCCGGGTCACGGCACTCCGCGCCCGGCGGGCGCGGGTCCGGCCCGGGGTGAACGGTCGGTGGTCGATGTCGGCGTACCAGTATCCCCGCTGACGCACCCTCAGGGCAAAGGTGACGGTGACCGGCGCCGCGTCAGCGGCGGCGGTAGGCGAGGTCGAAGACCAGGCGTCCGGCGCGCAGGGCCTTGGCCTCGAAGCTCGTCAGGGGCCGTCCCTCGAAGCGCGGGGCCCAGCCGCCGTCGTGGTCCACCGGGTCCTCGACGGCGGCCCCGGCGGCCGCCTCGCTCAGTCCCGCCCGGAGCCCGGCGGCGTCCGGGGTGACCGGCTGGGCGCCGACCTGCAGCTCCCGGCCCTCGACGCGCACCCGGGTCAGTGGGGAGTCCGCCCCGGCGGCGCGGCCCGGGTGGAGGTTGGCGAACTCGGGGTGGCCCTCCATGACGGAGCGCATGTGCACGGCGTAGCTGGACCAGTCCGTGGCCAGGCGCAGGACGCCGCCGGGTGCGAGCACGCGAGCCACCCGGTCGGCGAACGCGGGGGAGACAAGGCGGCGCTTGTGGTGGCGGGTCTTGTGCCACGGGTCCGGGAAGAACACCCAGACCTCCTGGACGGACCCCGGGGCCAACAGGTGGTCGAGGACCTCCGGGGCGTTGGCCTGCACGCCCCGGACGTTGCCCAGGCCCCGGTCCTCGATCTCCGTCAGCAAGGCCGCCAGCCCGGGGGTGTAGACCTCCACGGCGAGGAAGTCGGCCTCCGGGCGGTCCACGGCCCCCTGGATGGTGGACTCCCCGAGGCCGCAGCCGATGTCCACCACGAGGGGAGCGGTGCGGCCGAACACCTGCGTCCAGTCGACGTCGGCGCCGGCGGCCACGGAGGTCGTGGCCCGGTCCCGGGGCACGTCCACGATGTACCGGTCCCGGGCACGGTCCCAGGTCTTCTGGCGCCGGGGGTTCAGGCGGTCACCGCGGCGGACGAAGGACACCGGTTCCGTGCGGTACAGCGCCGGGTCCGGGTCGGGGTTGTGGCCGTGCGCGTGCTGCGCCGGGGCGGGGTGGCGGGGTGGGGTCTGGTCGCTGCTCATCAGGCCTCCCAGGCTAGCCGGTGGCCGCCCCGGTGGCCGCCCCGGTCTCGCCTCACCGGGAGGGGATGATCTCCTCGACGGCCGTCAGGAAGTCCCGCACCACGGGTCCGTTGTCGTGGCCGCCGCCGAGGCCCTCGTTGAAGAACAGGGCCACGGCCAGGTCACCGTGGATCGCGACCAGCCACGTGTGGGCCAGGTCCTCGCCGTCGGCCACGAACTGGGCCGTGCCGGTCTTGGCCAGCACCGGGGCGCCGGGCACGTCCTGCAGCATCTCCGCCGTGCCGGTCTCCACGACGCCGGCCATCAGCGAGCGCAGCTGGGCGGCCTCGTCCTCGGTGATCCCCGAGGCCGGGGGCCCGGGGACCTCGACCTCCGGCTCGGCGACGAACACGGGGCGCACGGTGTGCCCGGCGGCCACCGAGGCCGCCACGGTGGCCATGCCCAGCGGGGAGGCCTCCACCACGCCCTGGCCGAAGAGGTTGGCGGCGTGCTCGGTGCCGGTGGAGCCGTCCGGGACCGACCCGAGGAAGGCGGTCCCGAGCCCGGTCTGCGGCTCCGGGGCCAGCCCCAGGGCCTCGGCCGCCTCCGCCTCGTCCGTGGCCGAGAGGTCCTCGTGCGCGCCCACGAACACGGTGTTGCAGGACTCGGCGAAGGCCTCGGAGAACGGGATGGCGCCGACGGAGGACTCCGGGTAGCCGTCGTAGTTGCCCACCGCCATGCCGCCCACGGTGAGGGTGTCCGGGCACTGCACCGTCTCCTCGGGATCCAGGCCGTTCCGCAGCAGGGCCAGGGTGGTGACGACCTTGAAGGTGGACCCCGGTGCGTAGGAGCCGGAGGTGGCCACCGGCCAGCCCTCCGGCCCGGAGGCCGCGGCCAGCACGTGCCCGTCCGAGGGGCGCAGGGCCACCAGCCCGGCCGGGACCTCGGAGGCCGCGACGACCTCCTCCGCCTCGGCCTGCACCTTCCGGTCCAGCGTGGCGGTGAGGTCCTGGCCCGGGACCGGGTCCGATTCGAAGGCGACGCGGTCCCGGGTGTCCTGCGTGCCGGCGTCGTCGGTCTTGTCTGCGTCTGTCCCGTCTGTCTTCTCTGGTCCCTTCTCTGGTCCGTCCGTCTCGCGGGTGTCCGGGTTCTCGAGGGTGATGGTCACCCCCGGGGTGCCCGCCAGGCGGTCCTCCCAGTCGGCCTGCAGCCCGGAGTGCCCGGTGGGGACACCGGCCTGCAACTCGCCGTCGGAATCCTCGACCTG
>DATBUG010000436.1:0-2715 GCA_036516315.1 Citricoccus sp. | reverse complement strand
CTGTACCGCCGCGGGGACTCCTGGCCCGTGTTGCGGACCGCGTCCTGGATCGTGGGGCTGGCCATCCTGTTCTGGGTCACCTGCGGGGCCCCGGCCGTGTACGGCAAGGTCCTGTTCAGCGCGCACATGGTGGCGCACATGACCCTGACCATGATCTCCCCGCTGTTCCTCGTCCTGGCCGCGCCGGTCACCCTGGCCCTGCGCGCGCTGCCCGCCCGCACGGACGGGACCCGGGGACCGCGGGAGTGGATCCTGTGGATCGTGCACTCCTGGTGGGGGCGGTTCATCACCCACCCCGGGGTCGCGGCGGTGAACTTCGCCGGCTCGATCCTGGTGTTCTACTACACCCCGTTCTTCGGCTTCGCCCTGAACGAGCACCTCGGGCACGAGTTCATGAACGTGCACTTCCTGCTCACCGGCTACATCTTCGCCTCGGTGATGATCGGGATCGACCCCCTGCCGCGCACGGTGCCCTATCCGATGCGGCTGGTGCTGCTGCTGGCCACCATGGCCTTCCACGCCTTCATCGGGGTGGCCATGACCAGCTCCGAGTCGTTGCTGCAGGCCTCCTGGTTCGGGTCCACCGGGCGGGCCTGGGGGCTGCCCGCCATCGACGACCAGCAGGTGGGCGGCGCCATCATGTGGGGTATCGGCGAGGTGCCCACCGTGATCATGGCCGTGATCGTGGCCGTGATGTGGTCCCGGTCCGATGCCAAGGAGACCCGCCGGCTGGACCGCAAGGCGGACATGAACGACGAGGCGGAGCTCAAGGCCTGGAACCGGATGTTCGAACAGCTGGCCGAGGATGACACGACGACCGGGAGGACCCCGCGATGACCCACTGTGACCGACCCCGGCCCGGCCGCCTCACCGTGGCCGGCGCGCTGCTGGTGGCGGGACTGCTCGCGGCCGGTTGCTCGTCCCCGCCCGAGGACGCCGCACCGGCCGACCCGCACGGCTTCGCGGTGCCCGGCCAGCCGACGTCGGCGGCCTCCGGGGCCCCCGAGGGGGAACCGCAACCGGACCCCGCCGAGGCCTCCGCGACCGAGGCCCCCGCGGCCCGGGCGGACCAGCGCGCCGTCGGCGCGGCCGCCGAACGCGCCGCGAGCTTCGGCTTCACCCACCAGGTGACCGCCACGGACGCCGAGATCGACCGCACCCGTGAGGAGACCCGCCTGCGCCAGACGAACAGCTCGGGCACCACCGTCGACCCGGCCGGCTGCAAGGCGCCGCTCACGGCGGTCGACTGGTCCCCGATCCTGGTGCCGGGCGCGGACGCCTCCCGCCTGGACTTCGGCTCGGAGGGCTTCGCGGGCACCGGCAGCATCGAGGTCGCCGCCCTCGAGGACCCCGCGGTCCTCGAACGCCACCTGGCGAACGTCGAGCGGCTCGTGGAGCAGTGCCCGGAACTGCGGATGACGGTGACGGACGAGAACCTGCAGGAATCGTCTTACGACCTCACCGCCCGCACCCCGGACGCCGACGGCGAGGGCGTGGAGTCCTCGCTCGTCTGGACCCGCACGCCCGCCGGCGGAGGCGATGAGACCACGGCCCAGGTGCTCATCGGCCGGGCCGGGGACCACGTGGCCATGGTGTCCTTCATCGGCCGGCCGGAGGTGGCCGGGGACGAGTTCACCACCATGGCCGAGGAGGTGCTCGCGGCGGCCCTGGGCACACTGTGACCGCCGGGGCACCGGCAGCGGTCCCGTCAGGGGGTTCCCGCCCGGCGTGGTAGCTGACAGGATGGCCGCATCGACGTCCCACCGGGGCGCACCCGGAACGGGACCTGCGGCCGGTGGGGCGTCGAGCGGACCAGACGACCGACGAGCGGCACAGGAGACGACGATGGCCCACGGCACCCAGCCCCAGCCCGACGACAGCTTCCGGGACACCGGGACGAGCGAGCTCGACGAGCACGGCACCCGCCAGCCCGAGCGCGGCGTCACCGGGGCCGCCAACCAGCCCGGCACCGGCGGTGAGCGGGACGAGGAACCGACGTCCGAGGAGCAGTCCCGCTCGACGAACCCGGACCCGGCGGCCGGCACCGTGACCGGCCTGGAGTCCGGTGGCAGCGTGCCGGCGGGGGAGACACCGCCGGCCGACGACCAGATGAGCCGGGACCAGGGCCACCAGGAGTGAGCCGACGGTGCCTCGGCCTGGCCCGCCGGGGCATCGGACCGGGGCGCCGGGCGGATTACGCCCGTGGCGTTGCGTGACGTCACCGGCTGGAACCGCCCGGCGGCTCTCGACGACAATGGGCCCATGAGCAGCCCTGAGGACCAGCCGGTCAGCACCACCACCCCCGCCTCCGTCACCACGACAGACGCGCCCCCCGCCCCGCGCGCCACCTCTCGCGTGCGCGCCTCCGAACTGTTGGGCCGTAACTGGCTCAACACGGGTGGGCAGACCCTGGACCTGGCGGCGCTGCGCGGCAAGATCGTGCTGTTGGATTTTTGGACCTTCTGCTGCATTAATTGCCTGCACGTCCTCGACGAGTTGCGCCCGCTCGAGGCCGAGTACCACGACGTCCTGGTCACCGTGGGCGTGCACTCTCCCAAGTTCGAGCACGAGGCTGATCCGGACGCATTGGCCGCGGCCGTGGAGCGCTACGACATCCAGCACCCCGTCCTCGACGACCCCGAGCTGATCACCTGGCAGGCCTACTCGGCCCGCGCCTGGCCCACGCTCGTGGTGGTGGACCCCGAGGGGTACATC
>DATBUG010000435.1:0-8107 GCA_036516315.1 Citricoccus sp. | reverse complement strand
CTGCCTCCCGGCCACCGGACGCCTGGACGGCCACGTCGTGCAGGGCCACGTCGACGGCACCGGCACGATCGCCCGCATCGGGGTCCACGGCGACTGGCGGCAGGTGCGCATCGCCCTGCCCGAGGGCCTGGGCCGCTACGTCGCCGAGAAGGGCTCGATCGCCGTCGACGGCGTCTCGCTGACCGTGACCGCCGTGAGCGAACCCGGCTCCCCGCAGGAGTGGTTCGAGGTCGGCGTCATCCCTGCCACCCTCGCCGCGACCACCCTGGGCAGCCGGGTGGTCGGGGACCACGTCAACCTCGAGGTCGACGTGCTGGCCAAGTACGCCGCCCGGCTCCACGACTACGACCACGCCCGTGCGGCCGTCACCGAGGAGGCCACGGCATGAGCGCGATCCACCTGGACCCGATCGGCGCCGCGGTCGCCGCCATCGCGGCGGGACGGGCCGTCGTCGTGGTCGATGACGAGGACCGGGAGAACGAGGGCGACATCGTCTTCGCCGCAGACGCCGCCACGCCCGAGCTGCTGGCGCTGACCGTGCGGTGGACTTCGGGGGTGGTCTGCGTGCCGATGCCCGCGGACGTGGCCCGCCGGCTGGAGCTGCCGCCGATGACCCAGACCAACGAGGACCCCAAGGGCACGGCCTACACGGTCAGCTGCGACGCGATCGCGGGCACCACCACCGGGATCTCCGCGGCGGACCGGAGCATCACGCTCAAGGTCCTGGCGGACCCGTCCTCCACCCCGGACATGATCAGCCGCCCCGGTCACCTCTTCCCGCTCATCGAGGCGCCCGGGGGCCTGCGCCGCCGCCGTGGCCACACCGAGGCGGCCGTCGAGCTCGCCCGCCTGGGCGGGCGGGCCCCGGTCGGTGCCATCGCCGAGCTCGTCAATGACGACGGCACCATGATGCGCCTGCCCGCGCTGCGCCGCTTCGCCGATCGCCACGGGATGCCGCTGATCTCCATCGAGGACCTCGTGGCGTACCTGGAGACCGGCCGCGAGCCCGCCGGTCCCGTGCCGGGGACCGCCGCGGTGCCCACGGTGAGCCTGCCCACCCGGTACGGCACCTTCGAAGTGTCCGTCCACCCGGACCACGAGACGGGGGCCGAGCACATGGTGCTGCGCGCCCCGGCCCCAGCGGCGCAGGACGGGCAGGACGGCACGCAGCACGGCACCCCGGGCGTGGCCCCGCTCGTGCGGCTGCACTCGGAGTGCCTGACCGGGGACGTGTTCGGCTCCGAGCGCTGCGACTGCGGTGCGCAGCTGGACCATGCCCTGCGCCAGAGCGCCGCCGAGGGCGGCACCGTCATCTACCTGCGCGGGCACGAGGGCCGGGGGATCGGCCTGGCCAACAAGATCATGGCCTACGCCCTGCAGGACGCCGGCATGGACACCGTGGCCGCCAATGAGCACCTGGGGCTGCCAGCCGATGCCCGCAGCTACCGTTCCGCTGCCGCGATCCTGCGCCGGATGGGGCTGTTCCGCATCCGGCTGGTGACGAACAACCCGGACAAGGCCGAGCAGCTGGTGCGCGCCGGCATCCAGGTGGACGAGGTGGTGCCGAGCCCGGCGATGGTCACCGAGCACAACCGCGGCTACCTCACTACCAAGCGGGACCGGATGGCGCACCGGCTGGCCGGGGAGCTCGTGCCCCGGCGGATCAGCACCGCAACCACACCGAACACAGCGACCACAGGAGGACAGGCATGAGCGGACACGGAGCCCCACAGGGACTGGACATGACGGGCGCGCGCGCCGAAGCCCTGCGCGTGGCGGTCATCGCCGCCCAATGGCACGACGAGGTGATGGACGGGTTGGTGGCCGGCGCCCGCCGTGCCGCCGCGGAGGCCGGGATCGAGGTGGTCGAGGTCCGCGTGCCCGGCACCTTCGAGCTGCCGGTCGCCGCCGCCCGGCTGGCCCCGCGCTTCGACGCGCTGGTGGCCCTCGGCGTCGTGATCCGCGGCGGGACCCCGCACTTCGACTACGTCTGCTCCGGGGCCACCACCGGCCTGGTGGACGTGTCCGTGCGCACCGGGACTCCCATCGGCTTCGGCGTGCTCACCTGCGACACGGAGGAGCAGGCCCTGGACCGGGCCGGCCTCGACGGCTCCAGCGAGGACAAGGGCTACGAGGCCTTCCAGGCCGCCGTGCTGACCGAGCTGGCACTGCGCTGAGGCGCCGCGGGACCGGCCCCGGACTTCACATACGACGGGGTCGGTCCTCAGCGGTGCTGATCGGTCGGTACGCTAAAGGGGTGAAAACCTTCGAAGAACTCTTCGCCGAGCTGCGCCACAAGGCCGAGACCCGGCCGGAGGGATCCGGCACCGTCGCCGAACTCGACTCCGGGGTCCACGGCATCGGCAAGAAGATCGTCGAGGAGGCGGCCGAGGTTTGGATGGCCGCCGAATACGAGTCCGACGACGAGGCCGCGGAGGAGATCTCCCAGCTCCTGTACCACCTGCAGGTGCTGATGATCGCCAAGGGCCTGTCCCTGCAGGACGTCTACCGGCACCTCTGACCGGACGCGCCCACCGGGACCGCCCCCGCCCACCCCACTCGTCACCCACCCCAGGAGTACCAGCACCCATGCTGCGCATCGCCGTCCCCAACAAGGGCGCCCTGTCCGAGGCCGCCCGAGACATGCTCCAGGAAGCCGGCTACCTCCAGCGCCGGGACTCCAAGGAACTGATCATGCTGGACCCGGAGAACCACGTGGAGTTCTTCTACCTGCGTCCGCGGGACATCGCCGTCTACGTCGGCCAGGGCAGCCTGGACATCGGGCTGACCGGCCGCGACCTGTTCCAGGACGCCCAGGTGGGAGACTCCGCCGAGGAGATCATGGCCCTGGGCTTCGGGCGGTCCACGTTCCGCTTCGCCGCCCCGGTGGGCCGGTTCTCCTGTCTGGCCGACCTCGAGGGCAAGCGCATCGCCACCAGCTACGACGGCCTGCTGGCGGACTACCTGTCCACGCAGTCGGTGCGGCCGGAGAAGATCGTCCACCTCGACGGGGCCGTGGAGTCCTCCGTCAACCTGGGCGTGGCGGATGCCATCGCGGACGTCGTGGAGACCGGCAGCACGCTGCGCGCGGCCGGCATGGAGACCTTCGGGGAGCCGATCATGCGCTCCGAGGCCATCATCATCGGCCAGGCCGGCAAGCGCCCGGAAGGCCTGGACGTGCTGCTGCGCCGGCTGCAGGGCGTGCTGGTGGCCCGGCGCTACGTGATGATCGACTACGACGTGAGCCGGGAGAACCTCGAGCAGGCCTCCGCGGTGACCCCGGGCCTGGAGTCGCCGACCATCTCCCCGCTGCAGGATGAGGACTGGGTGGCCGTGCGGTCGATGGTGCGCCAGGAGGACACCAACAAGGTCATGGACGAGCTCTACGACCTCGGCGCCCGCGCCATCCTGGTCTCCGCCATCCACGCCATCCGCATCTGAGAGGAAGCACCCCCATGAGCGTTGCCGTACGCGTCATCCCCTGCCTGGACGTGGACGCCGGCCGGGTGGTGAAGGGCGTGAGGTTCGAGAACCTGCAGGACGCCGGTGACCCCGTCGAGCTGGCCCGCCGCTACAACGAGGCCGGGGCGGACGAGCTGACCTTCCTGGACGTCACGGCGTCGACGGCCGACCGGTCCACCACCTACGAGGTGGTCGCCCAGACCGCTGAGGAGGTCTTCATCCCGCTGACCGTCGGTGGCGGGGTGCGCACCGTGGAGGACGTGGCCCGGCTGCTGCGCTCCGGTGCGGACAAGGTCTCGATCAACACGGCCGCCGTGGCCCGTCCCCAGGTCATCGACGAGATCACCCGCCGGTTCGGCTCCCAGGTGCTGACCCTGTCCCTGGACGCGCGCCGCACTGAGGACCCCTCCGTGGCCTCCGGCTTCGAGGTGACCACGCACGGCGGACGCCAGGGCACCGGGATCGACGCCGTGGCGTGGTGCCGTGAGGCCGCCGAGCGCGGTGTGGGGGAGATCCTGCTGAACTCCATCGATGCGGACGGCACGAAGGAGGGTTTCGACCTCGAGATGATCCGCGCCGTGCGGGCCGTCACGACGGTCCCGCTCATCGCCTCGGGGGGAGCCGGGGCCCCCGAACACTTCCCGCCGGCCATCGAGGCCGGGGCCGACGCCGTGCTCGCCGCCTCGATCTTCCACTTCGGGCCCGTGGACATGATCGCGCGGGTGAAGCGCGTCCTGCAGGAGGCTGGTCACCCTGTCCGCTGAGACCACCCGGATCACGCCGCTCGTCCTCCAGGGGCTGACCGCCCGGGGCTGGCCGGCCATCGAGGTCCAGCACGTGCAGGGCTGGATGGTGCGGTTCTCCTCGGGGATCACCCGGCGGGCGAACAGCGTGCTGTCCACGTCCATGCCCCAGGACCCGGCCGAGATCGCCGCCGCCGTGGACGAGGTGGAGCGGCGCTCCGCCGAGCGCTGGCTGGCCCCGACCTTCCAGGTGTGGCAGCCGGCGTCGGGCCCGTGGGCAGAGACCGGTGAGATCGGCGAGACCGGTGAGCACGGCGAGGACGAGGCGTTCCTGGCGGGACAGCACCGGCTGGCCGAGCTGCTCGAGCGGCGCGGGTACGAGAGCGTCGTGCCGACCCGGGTGCTGTGGCTGGGCCGGGCGGACATCCCCCGGGACACCGCCTGGGACCCGCGCGTGCAGGTCTCCGAGACCCTGAGCGACGCCTGGCTGGACGCCCACATGGGCAGCTCGGCGGACGGGATCGACCCGGCCAGCCGGCTGGTCTACCGGCGCCTGCTCACCGGGGGCAGCAGCCGCTTCTACGGGTTCCCGGACGAGGACGGGGCGCTGGCCGCCATCGCCAAGCTCTCGATCGTGCACGACGGCCCGGACCGCACCTACGGGGGCGTCTACGCCCTCAAGGTCCGCCGTGACCTGCGGGGCCGCGGCATGATCCGCCCGGTCATGGACGCCCTGTTCAACCACGCGGTGCGGATGGGCCTGGAGGGCATCTGGATGCAGGTGGAGGAGCGGTCCACGAAGGCCCTGGCGCTCTCGGCGGACCTGGGCTTCACGACGGCGGCGCGGTACCGGTACCTGACGCGCCCGGCCTGAGCCGGCCCGGCTGGAGCAGGACCGGAGGGCTCTAGTCGACGACGACGAGCGCGTTGTCCCGCCGCCCGAAGGCGTGCAGGACCAGCTCGCCGGCCGGACCGGAGATCGTCCGGGTGGGCTCGCCGGGCTGGGCCTTGCGCGCGGTCACCCGCTCGCCGGTGCTGCGCGCCAGGACGACCCCGGTGTCCTCGGAGCGGTAGCTCAGCCGCGCCGCGCGGACGAGCTCGGCGAACAGGGCGTCGGCGTAGTCCTGGGCCAGGTGCCGCGGCGCCCACCGGTCCTGGGCCCGGCGGACGTCCTC
The DNA here is from genome assembly GCA_036516315.1 of Citricoccus sp. Classification (GTDB taxonomy): domain Bacteria; phylum Actinomycetota; class Actinomycetes; order Actinomycetales; family Micrococcaceae; genus Citricoccus. The sequence continues at coordinate 2,727 of DATBUG010000435.1, read as the reverse complement.
CGTGTGCACGAAGAACTCGAGCAGGTTCGTGGCCTGCGCGGCCCGGCGGACCGCGGGCAGCCGGTTCAGCCGCCCGCCGACGCGCCCGGACGCGGGTCCGGTGGAGATCCGGGCCACGAGCCGCAGGTAGGAGTCCGGGTCCGCGGCGGCGTCGCCCCACTGCATGGTCCGGCGCTCCAGGCGGGCGCGCAACGGCTTGACCACGAGGCCGGCCACCAGGGGAGAGGACTCGCGCAGCACGACGTGCGCGGCCAGGTGCTGGGTCTTCCAGCCCTCGCAGAGGGTCGGCTGTCCGGGGCCGGCGGACACCAGCGCCTCGACGAGGGCATCGCGGGACGCCGCGGTGAAGTCCCTCGCGGGGGCCCTGTCAGTCTCATGCTCCATAACACGGCCCACGGTACACGGCGCATAGACTGGACCACCATGGAACAACCCGCCGCGCTCGACCCTGCCATCGCTCGCCTGCTGAAGAAGAACCCCGACGGGCTGGTGGCGGCCATCGCCCAGCAGCACGACACGGGCGAGGTGCTCATGCTCGGCTGGATGGACGAGGAGGCCCTGCGCCGCACGCTGACCACCGGGCGGGCCACCTACTACTCGCGCTCCCGCCAGGAGTACTGGCGCAAGGGGGACACCTCCGGCCACACCCAGGCCGTGGTCTCGGTCTCGCTGGACTGTGACGGTGACGCCCTGCTGCTGCGCGTGGACCAGACGGGCCCGGCCTGCCACACCGGCACCCGGACCTGCTTCGACGGCCGCCGGCTGCCGGTGTCCGCGGTCCCGGTCCCGGGGCCGACCACGATGCCGGTATCGCCCGTGTCCGCACCGGCCTCCGGAGGCGTCGATGCGTGAGCTCGGAGGCATCACCCCCTCGGCGGAGGACTTCGCGGTCCTGGCCCGGCGGCACCGCGTCATCCCGGTGACCATGACCCTGCTGGCCGACGGGCTGACCCCCGTGGGGATCTACCGCCGGCTGGCCGCGGACGAGCCCGGGACGTTCCTGATGGAGTCCGCCGCCCAGGGCGGGGTGTGGTCCCGGTACTCGTTCATCGGCGCCGGCAGCGCGGCCACGCTGACCACCCGCCGGGACCCGGCGAGCGGTACGGCCGGAGCCCACTGGCTCGGCACGCCCCCCGCGGGTGCGCCGACGTCCGGCGACCCGCTCGAGGTGCTGCGGGCGACCCTGGACCTGCTCGCCACGGACGCCCCGCAGGGCGCCGGGGCGGACCGGCCCAACCTGCTCTCCGGGATGGCCGGCTTCCTGGGCTGGCCCACGGTCCGGCGCTGGGAACGGCTGCCCTCGCCCCCGCCGGACGACCTCGGCCTGCCCGAGCTGGCCCTGAACCTCATCACGGACCTGGCCGTGCACGACACCGTTGACGGCACGGTCACCCTCGTGGCCAACGCCATCAACCTGGACGGGCGCCAGGCCGGCGCCGAGGCCGCCCACGCCGACGCCGTCGCCCGCCTGGAGTCCATGGCCCGCCGGCTGAGCGCCCCCACCCACGATCCGGTCTCCACGGCGCCGCCCGGGTGGTCGGACCTCGCACCGGGGGAGTTGGCCGCGCACGTGCAGGACTCCTGGACGCAGGAGGGCTTCCTCGGCGCGGTGGCGAAGGCCCAGCAGGCCATCGCGGACGGCGAGGTCTTCCAGATCGTGGTCTCCCGGCGCTTCTCCGCCCGCACCGAGGCCGGCGGGCTGGACGTCTACCGGGTGCTGCGGGCCATGAACCCGAGCCCCTACATGTACCTGTTCACCTTCGAGAAGCCCGACGGCGGCCGGTACCAGATCGTGGGGTCCTCCCCGGAGGCGCTGGTCACCGTCAACGACGGGGCCGTGGTCACCCACCCGATCGCCGGTTCCCGTCCGCGCGGGGCGACGGTGGCCGAGGACCACCTGCACGAGAAGGACTTGGTCAACGACCAGAAGGAGCGGGCCGAGCACCTGATGCTCGTGGACCTGTCCCGCAACGACCTGTCCAAGGTCTGCGTCCCGGGCTCCGTCTCGGTCACCCAGTTCATGGAGGTCGAACGCTTCAGCCACATCATGCACCTGGTCTCGCACGTGGAGGGCCGGCTGGCCCCGGGCAGCCGCGCCCTGGACGTGCTCGCGGCCGCCTTCCCCGCGGGCACGCTGTCCGGGGCGCCCAAGCCCCGGGCCCTGCAGCTGCTGGACGCGTGGGAGCCCCAGGAGCGCGGCCCCTACGGCGGCGTCGTGGGCTACTTCGACCTCGCCGGGAACATGGACATGGCGATCAACATCCGCTCCGCCCTGCTCGTGGACGGCACCGCCTACGTTCAGGCCGGGGCCGGGATCGTCGCGGACTCCGTGCCGGAGGCCGAGGCGGCGGAGACGGTAGCCAAGTCCAGCGCCCCGATGCGGGCGGTGCTCGCGGCCGGGCGCCTGCGCACCCTGCAGGTGCCCGGGGCGCCGGAAGGGGCCCGGGCATGACCGTGAGACGACGCACCGCCGTGCTGTGGGCCGTCGCGGCCGGGGCCCTGGTCCTCGGGGCGGGGGCGCAGACCTGGGTGCGGTCCACCGGACTGTCCGGGCTGCCCGGCACCGAGGTGACCACGAGCGGGAACCAGGCGGCCGCCGTCGTTCCGGCGATGGCCCTCGTGGGCATGGCCTCGGGCATCGCGCTGTCGATGGCCCGCCGCGTCGGCCGGCTGGTGACCTCCGTGCTGCTGGTGCTGGCCGGCGCCGCCACCGGTTGGGCCGCGGTC
>DATBUG010000434.1:0-6479 GCA_036516315.1 Citricoccus sp. | reverse complement strand
CCACGTGGGCGGACAGGCCGGTGGTGGAGAATCCGCCGTACCCGCCCTGGAAGAACAGCAGCGGGGTCACCGGGCGGTTCACCGCGATGTCGTCCACCGCCACGAGGGTGATGTAGTGGTCCCCCGCCTCGATCTCCCGGTCGATCCGGCCGTGGATGTGGGCCACGGCCCCCGAGATCATCGGCACGCCGGACGGGGAGAGGGTCCAGTCGACCTTGTCGAACTTCTCCGGGTCCTTGGAGGCCAGCGTGCGGCAGGCCTGGAGCTGGTCGTGGGCGAAGACGCTGATGCAGACGCGGTCCGCGGCCCGCAGCTTCGCGTAGGAGGAGGACGTGGTCATCGGCATGAACGAGACCAGCGGCGGCTCCAGCGAGACGGAGCTGAAGGTGCCGACGACCATCCCCACCGGGGCGTCGTCCACCATGGCGGTCACCACCACCACGCCGGTCGGATAGTGGCCCATGACGTCGCGGAACGCCCGGGGGTCAAAGGTGGTCGGGGTGTCGAGAGTGGTGTCGCTCATGGAGTCCTCCTTGAGGCTGGTTGTCACCGGCTAACCCGGCCAACATTTTGTACTGTCCGAGCAAGAATATATTCGTGATGCCGATCACGCCAGACCCTGGGTCGAAAATCCTGGGCAGGACACCCCATGGTCGTCATACAGGAATGCTTTCGGGGCGAATTATGCAGAATCGTTGACAGTGTCTGAGATCACACTCAGTATGGATTCTCAGTTCCACTCGCCACGGCGATGCCACCGCCGGCAGTGCCCGAATCCCCTGGAGAAGTCATCGTGAATCGTCTCAGGTCAGCCAGCCCTGCCCTTCTCGTCTTCCTGTTGTTCATCGCCGCCTTCTTCGGCTACCCGCTGCTGATGCTGCTCTACGGGGCCTTCCGCAGCGGTCAGCCGGGGACCAGCGGCGACTTCGGCCTCTCCGGATTCGTCGACGCCTACGGGGACCCCGCCACCTGGGAGACCCTGTGGGCCTCGGTGGTCTACGCCGTCGGCGTCCAGGCCATCGGCATCATCGGCGGTTTCGCCTTCGCCTGGTTCGCCACGCGCACCAACGTGCCCGGCGCGCGGCTCATCACCATCACCATGGTGACGATCTTCGCCATCCCCACGCTGTTCTTCGCGATCAGCTGGGGCATGCTCACCAGCCCGACCGGCCTGCTGACCTCCGTGCTGGGCACGGACGCGGACGGCTCGGCCCGGTTCGACGCCTACTCCTGGGCCGGCCTGATCCTGGTCAGCGGCCTGAAGGGCGTGGCCGTGATGTACCTGCTGCTCATGGGACCGGTCCGGGCGCTCAACCGCTCCATGGAGGAGGCCGCCCTGCTCTCCGGCGCCAACCGGCTGCGGCTGTTCCTGGACATCAACGTGCCCATCCTGCTGCCCACCCTGTCCGGGCTCGCGATCCTCGGCTTCGTCAACTCCCTGGGCCAGCTCGACGTGGCCCTCATCCTGGGCGTGCCGGCCGGGATCTACGTCTTCCCCACCCAGATCTACGACTTCCTGGCCACCACCCCGATCCGCTACGACTCCGCGAGCGCCCTGGCCCTGCTGCTGATCGCCATCATCTACCTGCTGGTCATGGTCCGTTCCAAGGCCCTGGGCAACCGGAACTTCATCACCGTCACCGGCAAGGCCTACCGCCTGGAGAAGGAGGACATCGGCGCCTGGAAGTGGCTGGGCCTGGGCCTGTTCGTCCTCTACACCGCGATCGCCCTGGTGCTGCCCCTCGTCCAGCTGGTCATCGGGTCCTTCCAGCCGATCCTCGGCGTCACCGGCTTCACCCTCAAGCACTACCTGGACCTGTTCTCCACGCCCAACGTGCTCCGGGCGCTGCAGAACACCTTCTTCGTCGGCATCCTCGCCGGGTTCTTCGCCACCGCCCTGGCCGTGGTCATCAGCTACGTGGCGCTGCGCAGCAAGACCCGGCTGGCCAAGCTCCCCGAGCTGATCGTCTGGGCGGTGGTCGCGGTCCCCGGGATCGTGCTGGCCCTGGCCATCACCTGGGCCTACCTGAGCGTGCCCGGCCTGAAGGACCTCTACGGCTCCATCTGGATCGTGCTGATCGCCCTGATCATCGTGGTCACCCCCATCGCCCAGCGCGCCACCAGCGGCCCGGTCGGCCAGCTCGGCGTGGAGCTGGAAGAGTCCGCCCGCGTCAGCGGTGCCTCGGCGCCCCGGATGGTGACCACCATCGTGGTGCCCCTGATCGGCCCCACGTTCCTGGCCTCCTGGTTCATCACCGGCGTGATGGCCGCCGGCAGCCTGGACATCCCCATCCTGCTGTCCAGCACGAAGACCGAGACCGTCTCGCTGCTCGTCTACAACTACTACACCCAGCTGGGCAACGGTTCCCGGGCGGCCGCCCTGCTCCTGGTGCTGCTGGCACTGCTGGCCCTGGGCGGGGCCGTGCTCATGGGCCTCGGCCGCCTGCTGCGCTGGCGCGCCGAGCGCAAGACCCGCTCCCGCGGTGCGCTCGTGGACGCCCTGCAGGCGGAGGCGGCCCTCACTCGTCCGGAGGCCTCCTCCGCTCCCACCCCCCACACCCCCGACGACGCCCGCGCGGTCAGCGCGGCCGGCACCCGATAGGAAGTCCCATGGCAAGAGTCAGCATCGAGTCCCTGGAGAAGCGCTACTCCCCCAAGGCGGCCCCGGCCGTCCCGTCCCTGGACCTGGAGATCGAGGAGGGCGAGTTCCTCACCCTGCTCGGGCCCTCCGGGTGCGGCAAGACCACCACGCTGCGGTGCGTGGCCGGGCTGGAGCGCCCCACGGGCGGCCGCGTGTCGATCGGCGACCAGGTCGTGGACGCCCCCGCCGAGCGGATCCACGTGCCGCCGAACCAGCGGGACATCGGCATGGTCTTCCAGAGCTACGCCCTGTGGCCGCACATGTCCGTGGCCGCCAACGTCGGCTACCCGCTGCGGATGCGCAAGGTGAGCGTGCCCGAACGGGCCCGCCGGGTCAGCGAGGTGCTCGAGCTGGTGGGGCTGGACGAGTACGCCTCGAGGATGGCCACGGACCTGTCTGGCGGTCAGCAGCAGCGCGTCGCCCTCGCCCGGGCACTGGTCGCCAACCCCCGTCTGCTGCTGTTCGACGAGCCGCTGTCCAACCTGGACGCACGCCTGCGCCAGGACATGCGCACCGAGCTGCGGGACATGCACCGCCGCGTGGGTACGACCTCCCTCTACGTCACTCATGACCAGGAGGAGGCGGTCTCCCTGTCCACCCGGATCGTGCTTCTGAACAAGGGTCAGATCGAACAGGTCGGGACCCCGCGTGAGATTTACTGGCACCCGGTGTCCCACTTCGTGGCCGACTTCGTGGGATATGACAACTTCCTGCGCGGCACCGTCATCACCGCCGACGACCACGGCGTGACGATCCGCCTGGACGACACGGACCTGCGCCTGGACTGCCCGGCCCGCAAGGACCTCACCCCGGGCGACGCCGTGGAGGTGGCCATGCGCTCGGCCTCGGTCATCATGGGCGAGCCGGCCGAGGCCATGCCGAACCGGTTCACCGGCACCGTCACGGACATCGTCTACCTCGGCGAGGAGTACATCTACGACCTGCAGGTGGGCCCGCAGCGCTTCGCCGTCTCGCTGCGCACTGCCGAGGTCGCCAACATCTGGCCGCACGGCGCCCCCGTCCGCGGGGACAGTGTCACCGCCGCCATCCCGCCGGAGTCCCTCGCCTGCCTGCCGCTCCAGACATCCCCGGCTCCCCAGGCTGCCCGGTCCTGAGCGGTACGGCCCCTCACCCGCCCCCCTCTTCCCTTCTGCCCCTCTTCCACTCCCCCCGGAACGCACTGAAAGGTCCACCATGAAAGCACGCACCCTCCTGACCACCCTGGGACTGACGTCCCTGCTGGCCCTGACCGCCTGCGGCGGGGATGCACCGGCCGCCGAGGGCCTCGGCGAGCGCGAAGGCGTCGAGACCGCGGCGGCGCTCGGCGGCGCCGAGGCCCAGGCCACCTTCGAGGAGCTCTACGCGGAGGCCGTGGAGAACGGCCAGACCACGGTGAACGTCTACACCCCGCTCACCGCGACCTGGCCGGCCGTGTTCGAGGCGTTCCAGGAGCGCTTCCCGGAGATCACCGTCGAGCCTCTGCAGATCGTCGGCGCCGAGCTGGACACCAAGGTCTCCCAGGAGCAGGCCTCCGGCCAGCGGATCGCCGACGCCGTGATCACCGGTGACGCCGGCGCCGTGGCGCTGGCGGACCGGGACTACTTCTCGGAGTTCCGCCCCTTCAACGTGGAGGACCTCACCAGTGACCCCCAGTTCTCCCTCGACGAGGGGACCCTGACCGCGGTCTCGGCCTCGCCACGCGGTTTCGTGTACGACACCCGTCAGGACGCGGGCGTGGTGCCGGAGAGCTGGCAGGACCTGCTCGATCCGGCCCTCAAGGGCAAGATCGCCATGACGGACCCGGCCACGGACGGCGGCGGGATGCAGTGGGGCGACCTGGTCCTGAACGATGACTCGCTCGGGGAGGACTACCTGGAGCAGCTGGCCGGCCAGGAGGTCGTCATCTCCTCCAACACCGCCGAGTGCCACAACTCGGTGGTCCAGGGCCGGTCCTACGTCTGCATCATGGGCGCGATGGGCAACTACCTCACGCTGACCGGCGACGGCGCCCCGGTGGAGATCACCTATCCCGTCGAGGGCGGCAACTGGGCGACCTACTGGTACGCCGGGGTCATCGACGGGGCGGAGAACGCCGAGGCCGCCGAACTGTTCACCACCTGGCTGAACACACCGGAGGCCAACGAGGTCAAGGCGGAGGCCGGCCACGGCCCGGTGGCCAACGCCGAGGACCTCGACCTGGCCTTCGAGAGCCCGGCCGACGTGCCGATGCTGCCCCGTCCGGACCTGGCCGACGTCGCGGAGCGGCAGCGGGCCAGCCAGCAGGTCATCGCGGGCATCTTCGGCTGACGCCACCGCGATCGACCACCCGTGGGGGCCGCCGGCACGATGGTGGCCCCCACGGTGTCAGCACGCCCAGGTCCGCCTCCCGGCGGGCCCCGACACGGACGGACGGACATGGAACAGCAGGATGCACCCGGCGGAACCGGGATGCGCGTGATCACCCTGGGCACCGCGGGCGGACCGCTGCTGCGGCGCGGCCGGAACCCGCGGCACCGCAACGGCATCGCCACGGCCGTCGTCGTGGACTCCGCGGTCTACTTGGTGGACTGCGGCCACGGTGCCGCCCACCGGATGGCGGAGGCCGGGCTGCGCGTCGCCGACCTGGCCGGCGTCTTCATCACCCACCACCACTCCGACCACACCATCGATCTCAACTCACTCATGGTCCTGGGCGGGCTGGGGTTGCGCGGACACCCGGACCGGACCGTCCCCGTCCTGGGCCCCGGCCGCCGTGGCGTCCTGCCGCCGGCCCACGGCCACCCCGGGGGCGAACCCGCCCCCGTCTTCCCGGACGCACCGACCCCGGGCACCGCGGACCTCGTCGAACTGCTGTTGCGGGCCCACGCCACCGACCTGAACGACCGGCGCCGGGACTCCCGGGCGCCGGACCTCTCCCGGGTGTTCCGCGGCGAGGACATCGTCATCCCCGCCGGAGCGGGCTTCCACCCCAACGACGCCAACCACCCGGACATGGAGCCCTGGGAGGTCTACGCCGACGACCGGGTGCGGGTCACCGCCACCCTGGTCCAGCACCAGCCGGTGGCCCCGGCCTTCGCGTTCCGCTTCGACTCGGTCCACGGATCCGTCACCGTCTCGGGGGACACCGCGCCGAGCGCGAACCTGGTCCGGCTGGCCGCCGGGTGTGACCTGCTGCTGCACGAGGCGATCGACCTGGACTCGGTCGCCGCCAGCTACCACCGGCCCTCCGCGCAGGACCTGGCCGCCAGCATGGGCCACCACCGCAGGGCCCACACCACGCCCGAGGACGCCGGACGCATCGCCGAGGCCGCCGGGGTGGGCACGCTGGCGCTGCACCACCTGGTTCCCTCCGACGCCCCGCAGCAGTGTTGGCAGCGGGCCGCCACCACGTTCTCCGGCACCCTGCTGGTCCCGGCCGACGGTGAGTCGATCACCGTCGGGCACCACGACGCCGGCGCACGCGTCAGCACGCAGAACCGGCCCGCGGGGGCCTGACGGCGTCCATGCCGACCGGCCCGGCCGGGGTGGACCGCCCCGTGCGGGGCGGCCCACGGCACCGGAGTCGCACGGCGCAAAGAATATATTCTCTGTTGACCTATGCATCGCTACGCAGCTAGTGTGATCATCAGAGTGATATGCATTACTTTTGCGCCGCTGCGGACTCCCGGCGGCGCCATGCACCGGCATCCGGCCCCCTCGGCGCGGGCCGAGAGCGAGGAGACGACAGTGAGCAACGGACAGCACCCCGAACGCGAGGTCATCGTGGTCGGTGGCGGGCCGGTCGGCCTGACCGCCGCCCTGCTGCTGGCGGATGCCGGCGTGCGGACCACCGTGGTGG
>DATBUG010000433.1:0-1716 GCA_036516315.1 Citricoccus sp. | reverse complement strand
CGTGCTCGACGGGCGCGGCCGTCTCGACGGCCCCGACCGGGTCGAGGTGAGCGGCGCCGACGGGGAGACCCGCGTGCTCGAGGCCGACGTGATCCTCCTGGCCGTCGGCGCCCGCCCCCGGGAGCTCGGGACCGCACCCTTCGACGGCGAGCGGATCCTGAACTGGACCCAGCTGTACTCGCTGCAGGAGCTGCCCGAGCACCTGATCGTGGTCGGCTCGGGCGTGACCGGCGCCGAGTTCGCCTCCGCGTACAACCTCCTCGGGGCCAAGGTGTCCCTCGTGTCCTCGCGCGACCGCGTGCTGCCGGGGGAGGACCAGGACGCGGCCGCCGTCCTCGAGGACGCCTTCGTCGACGACGGGATCACGGTGGTCAGCAAGTCCCGCGCCGAGTCGGTCGAGCGGACCGAGGACGGGGTGCGCGTGCACCTGACCGGCGGACGGGTGCTGGAGGGCAGCCACTGCCTGCTCGCCGTGGGTGGGGTGCCGAACACGGCCGGGATCGGGCTCGAGGAGGCCGGCGTCCGGCTCACCGACTCCGGTCACGTGGCCGTGGACGGGGTCTCCCGGACCTCGGTGCCGAGTGTCTACGCGGCCGGGGACTGCACCGGGGTCTTCGCGCTGGCCTCCGTGGCCGCCATGCAGGGCCGGGTGGCCGTGGCGCACCTGATGGGCGACGCCGTCAAGCCCTTCCAGCCCCACCTGGTCTCCTCCAACATCTTCACTTCCCCGGAGATCGCCACCGTGGGCGTCACCGAGGCCCAGATCGCCACCGGGAAGTACCAGGCGGACACCATCAAGCTGGACCTGGCCACCAACCCGCGGGCCAAGATGCAGAACGTGACGCGGGGCTTCGTGAAGATCTTCGCCCGCAAGGGTTCCGGGACGGTGATCGGCGGCGTGGTGGTGGCCCCCCGGGCCTCCGAGCTGATCTACTCCCTGGCGTTGGCGGTCACCCACAAGCTGCACGTGGACGACCTGGCCAACACCTACACCGTCTACCCCTCCGTGTCCGGCTCGATCTCCGAGGCCGCCCGGCGGCTGCACGTGCACCTCTAGGGTGCCTACAGGCGCACGCGCTGCCCGTGCTCGGGCACCCGGACGCGCCAGCCCAGGCCGCGCTGGATCCGGACGCGCAGGGCGTCCGTGGCCATCCGTTCCCCGTGCACCGGGTACACGACGTCCGGCGGGGCCGGGGCGGCGGCGATCCAGCGGTAGAGCTCGTCGGCGTCCGCGTGCGCGGACATCCCCTCGATCGAGACGACCCGGGCCCGGACCGGGACGTCCTCGCCGAAGATCCGCAGCGTCCGCGCACCCCCGAGCAGGGCGGCCCCGCGCGTACCCACGGCCTGGTAGCCGGTGAGCACGATGGCGTTGCGCGGGTCCGGGCCGTAGGCCGCGACGTGGTGCAGGATCCGGCCGCCGGTGAGCATGCCGCTGGCGGAGAGGATGATCATCGGTCCGCCGCGGGTGTTCAGCGCCCGGGAGTCCTCCGGATCCCGCACGAGCGTGGCCAGCCGGTACATCCGGCGCAGTTCCTCCGCCGTGAGCCGGTGCTCCTGCGGATAACGCTGGTAGATGGCCGCGGCGTTGATGGCCATCGGGCTGTTGCAGAAGACCGGGACCTGGGGGATCCGGCCCTCCGCCCGGAGCCTGGACAGGTAGTAGAGGACCGTCTCGGTCCGCCCCACCGCGAACGCCGGGATGAGGACCACCCC
>DATBUG010000432.1:0-1566 GCA_036516315.1 Citricoccus sp. | reverse complement strand
AGAGATACCTGCCCGTCCCCCTGGAGCTGCGCTGGTCCGATCAGGACCTGCTGGGGCACGTGAACAACGCCCGCGTGGTGACCCTGGCCGAGGAGGCCCGCGTCCGCTTCCAGATGCACCTCGACGGTCCGGAGGCGGCGGTCGAGTCCCCGGCCGTGGGTGGACGGGTGGTGGCGCGCCAGGTCATCGACTACCACCGGCCCGCCCACTACGGCATGCCGCTCGAGGTGCGCGTGGGCGTGGTCCGGGTCGGCACCAGCTCCTTCACCCTGCGCCACCAGGGGGTCCAGGAGGACAGCCCCGTGTTCACGGTGGACGCCGTGATGGTCGTGGTCACGCCGGATGGTTCCTCCCGGCCACTGACGGAGACCGAGCGTGCCGGCCTCGAGGGCTGGCGGTGGCCCGGATCCGTGGAGGACACCCCGGCAGCGACCGGCGCCGCCGCGGGAGTCGGGTCATGAGCGACACCCCGGACCCCGCGGCGAACCGGGCCACGGCGACGCCGGCCCACGGGGCCGGGTCTGGGGTCGGGGCTGGAGGCAGGGTCGGGTTCCTGGGGACGCGCACGGGCCAGACGGCGACCGCGGTGATCATCGTGCTCGCCATCGTCAGCGCCTTCGTCGGCTCGGGCGCGCTCGGTGGCACCCCGATCGCCCAGGCCGCCGACGGCTGGCTGACGGCGGACAGCACGTGGATCGCGCCGGCGGGCCCCGCATTCTCGATCTGGTCCGTGATCTACACCGGTCTCATCGGTTACGGCATCTGGCAGTTCTTCCCGGCGGCGGACACCGCCCGCCACCAGGCGGCGCGGCCGTGGATCCTGGCCGGCGTCGTCCTGAACTCCGCGTGGATCTGGACCGTCCAGGCTGGCTGGCTGGCGCTCAGCGTGCTGGTCATCGTGCTGTTGCTGGCCTGCCTGTGCCGGGTCCTGGCGATCCTGGAGGCGCCGCGGTACCGGCCGGCCACCCGGCCCGCCGGGTCACGGGCGGCCGGCCCGGGGACGGTGGCCCGGTGGAGCGGGCGCGTCCTGCTCGACGGCGTCCAGGGCCTGTACCTGGGCTGGGTCACCGTGGCGACGCTGGCCAACGCGGCGGCCTGGCTGGGGTCACTGGGCTGGACCGGCACGCCGTTCTCACCCGTCACCTGGGGGACCATCCTCGTGGTCGCCGCGACCCTCATCGCCACCGCGACCGCGCTGTACGACGGCGGCCGGTTCGCCCCGGCCGTGGCGACCGCCTGGGGACTGGCCTGGATCGCCGTCGGGCGCTCCGACGGGTCCGGCCTGCAGTCCGCGTCCCTGGCTATCACCGCCGCGGGCGCGGCGGTGCTGGTCCTGCTCGCGACGATCGCCGCCTGGCTGCTGTCCCGCCGGTCCGCCACCGGTGAGGCCCGGGACCTGATCGCCGATGCCCTGGATGGTGGCGGGGACCCGGTCGACGGGCGATGACGCCCTGACCTGAGCGGTCCGGCGGGAGTATCCTCCCAGGCAACGACCGAGCCGGATCAGGAGGTTCCATGAGCAACCCATCACCCACGCCCGGTGGCGCGGACCAGGGCCGGGCGGCC
>DATBUG010000431.1:0-4381 GCA_036516315.1 Citricoccus sp. | reverse complement strand
GACGTGCCGGCGCAGGCGGGCACGGACCATCCCGGCGCGCTGACCGGATCGGTCCAGGGCACCGAACCGCTGCCCTACGAGACCTACGTGTTGCTGGTCCCGGGCCGGCCGGCGTCGTCCCCGGCCACGCCGGATCCGTGGCGTCCGGTGCGGGGCGGGTGCACCTGCCCCGTCCGCCACGACTGCAAGCACGTGGCGGCGCTGCTGTACGCCGCCACCACCGAGGCCATCCGCCGGCACCTGCACCCCGGCGCCGCCGGCGGTTCCTCCACCGCAGGCGCCCCGCAGGGCACGGCCGTGCCGCAGGCTGCGTCACCGGCCGGGGGCGCCGCCCAGGGCTGGGGCCAGGTGCACCGGTACACCGAGTCCGCCGGGGACCCATCGGATGGGCAGGGGCCCTGGGGCGAGGCGCCCGGCCGGGAGGACTGGCGCTCGGTGCTGGGCGGGCTGACGGGGGAGAGCCTGACCCTGGGCTCCGACGAACCGGTGGGGATCGGCGTCGAACTGCTCGCGGAGCCGCAGGACAGGATGCGCCGCCGCTGGGGTGCCCACGCCGCCACCGTCGCGGACGTCCAGTCGGGGACGGGGCTGCAGGTCCACCTGCGCCCCATGCGCCGCGGCACCCGGGGGAACTGGATCAAGGGCGGGCTGACGTGGAAGAAGTTCCAGTACGGGGGACTGCGTCACCAATTACGCGAGGACCACGTGGACCTGCTGGGGCAGTTCTACCGCCTCTTCCTGGCCGAACGCCCGCAGGGGATGTTCGGCACGGACGAGACCCTGCGGTTGGACCAGCTCTCGGGCCCGCCGGCCTGGCAGCTGCTCACCCGCGCCCGGGACCTCGGGATCGAGTTCGTGGGCCAGGGCATCGTCGGCGAGGTCGACCTGGCCGCGCCGGCCAGCGTGCGCCTGGACGTGAGCGGCCAGCCGGACCTGGCCGTGACGCCGGTGGTCGAGTCCGCCGGCGCCGTGGTGCCCGGGGCCCGGGCGGCCGGTTCCGGCGGGTTCATCGCGGCCACCGTGGACGGTGACGCGCCGCGCTGGGACGCCCCGGTACGCCTGACGCTGGTCCCGGCCGAGCACACCCTGCCCCGGCCCGTGCTGGACCTGCTCCAGCAGGACGAGCCGCTGCGGATCCCGGCGGCGGAGACGGACGAGTTCTTCTACGACGTCTACCCGCGGCTGTCCCGGATGATGCCGGTGGACAGCACGGACGGCTCCGTGGAGTTCCCCGAGGTGCCGGCCCCCGAACTACAGCTGCACGTGCGGTACGGCACGAGTCACCGGGCCAGCCTGGAGTGGTCCTGGCTGTACTGGGGACCGCGGCGCGAGCTGCCCCTGGAACTGCGGCGGGCCCGATCCCGGGGAGGGTGGTCGCCCACGGGGTACTCCGGCCGCGCCCGGGAGCCGGAGGCCGAACGGGAGATCGAGCACGAGGACGCCGTGCTGGACGCGGTCGGCGAGCACTGGTCCCTCGCCGGGGCCGCCCGGGGCCAGCACCTGGCCGGGATGGAGACCGCCCGGTTCGTCGAGCAGGTGCTGCCGGTGCTGCGGTCCCTGGACCACGTGAGCGTGACCGAGCAGGGCGACCGGCCCGACTACCGCGAGCTGACCGAGGACCCCCTGGTGCGCATCACCCAGGTGGAGCCGGGGCGCAAGAACGACAACGACTGGTACGACCTCGGCTTCGAGATCACGGTCGGCGGAGAGCAGTTCCCGTTCACCGAGGTCTTCACTGCCTTGGCGGAGGGGCAGAAGGCCCTGATGCTCAAGGACGGCACCTGGTTCCGCCTGGACCACCCCTCGTTCCAGAAGCTGCGCGACCTCATCACCGAGGCCGAGGTGATGGGGGACTGGAGCTCCGAGCGCCCGCGCATCTCACGCTACGACGTGGCCCTGTGGGAGGAGTTCGAGGACCTCGCCGACGAGTCCGTGGCGGCCCGCGCCTGGCAGGACACGGTGGGGACGCTCAAGGACCTGCGGGAGATCCCGACGCCGGCCGTCCCGGAGGGCCTGGACGCCCGGTTGCGTCCCTACCAGCTCGAAGGCTTCGCCTGGCTGTCCTTCCTCTACGACCACGGCCTGGGCGGCATCCTGGCCGACGACATGGGCCTGGGCAAGACGGTGCAGACCCTGGCCCTGATCACCCGGGCCCGGGAGCGCGGCGCCGGGGCGCCCCCGTTCCTGGTGGTGGCCCCCTCCTCCGTGCTCTCGGTCTGGGAGGAGGAAGCCGGGCGCTTCGCCCCGGACCTGGACCTGCGGGTGCTGGACACCACCGCCGCCAAGCGGGGGACGACCGTCGCCGAGGAGGTGGCCGGGGCCGACGTCGTGGTCACCAGCTACACCCTGCTGCGGCTGGACTCCGGCCAGTACACCGGCCTGGACTGGGACGGGCTGGTCCTGGATGAGGCGCAGTTCGTGAAGAACCGCTCCGCCAAGGCGCACCAGGCGGCCAAGGACCTCCGTGCGCCGTTCCGGCTGGCGATCACCGGCACGCCCATGGAGAACTCGCTGTCCGACCTGTGGGCCCTGTTGTCCCTGACGGCAACGGGTCTCTTCCCCTCGCCGACCGTGTTCCGCCAGGAGTACATCAAGCCGATCGAGTCGCCGGACCCCTCCGACGACGGCGCCCGGTTCGCCGCCGATCGGATGGCGCGGCTGCGCCGGCGAATCCGGCCGTTCATGCTGCGCCGCACCAAAGAACTCGTGGCGTCGGACCTGCCGCCCAAGCAGGAACAGATCAGCCACGTGGAACTGGTGCCCAAGCACCGCCGGCTCTACGACCAGGTGCTCCAGCGCGAGCGCAAGAAGGTGCTCGGGTTGCTGCAGAACCTGGACGAGAACCGCTTCGTGATCTTCCGGTCCCTGACCCTGTTGCGCATGCTCGCCCTGGACCCGGCGATCGTGGACGAGGAGTACGCCGCGGTGCCCTCCTCCAAGATGGAGCACCTGATGGAGAACCTCGAGGAGATCGTCGCCGAGGGCCACCGGGTGATCATCTTCAGCCAGTTCACCTCGTTCCTGTCCCGGGTGGGGGACCGGCTGGCCCAGCGCGGCGTGGAGTACGCCTACCTGGACGGCTCCACGCGCAACCGCTCCGAGGTCATCGCGCAGTTCAAGCAGGGGTCGGCCCCGGCGTTCCTGATCAGCCTCAAGGCCGGCGGATTCGGGCTGACCCTGACCGAGGCGGACTACGTGTTCCTGCTCGACCCGTGGTGGAATCCTGCCACCGAGGCGCAGGCAGTGGACCGGGCGCACCGGATCGGCCAGGAGCGCACCGTGATGGTGTACCGGATGGTGGCCGAGAAGACCATCGAGGAGAAGGTCCTGGCCCTGCAGCAGCGCAAGGCGGCGCTGTTCTCCTCCCTCACCGACGGGGATACCGCCTTCTCCAGCACCATCACCGCCGACGACGTCCGCGAGCTGTTCGCCCCCGACCAGGGCTGACGGACGGACTCGCGGGGGCGGCGCCGGTCCCGGCGGGCGCCGCCAGTCGTGACGGGTGACGCCAGCCCGACGGCGCGGTGCCGGCTCCGCTGGCGCGGCGTCAGTCCCGCCGGGCGGGCTGGGGCAGACCGATGTGGCGCAGGCCCACCCCGTGGCGGTACAGCCGGTGCGCCGGGACGGGCACCACGGTGCGCCCGGGATAGGCGGCCTCCAGGATCTGGTGTGCCCCCTCGTCGTGCGGGTCGTCGAAGGAGGGCACCAGGACGGCGCCGTTGACGGGCAGCACGTTGACGTAGGACCAGGACACCGGGTTCCGGCCGTCGGACTGCGCCAGCGGGGCCGTGATGGCCGCGACGTTCAGGGGCCGGCCCCGCGCGTCGGTCTCGCCCTGCAGGACCTCCAGCGTGCGCATCGAGACCTCGTGGTCCGGGTGGGCGGGGTTCTCCTGCCAGTGCAGCAGCACCACGGTGGGGGAGGCGAAGGCGACCACCTGGTCGATCTGCCCGCCCACGCCGTTCGGGCTGGCGTCGCGGGTCAGGCCACCGGGCAGCCAGATGACCTTGCGCACGTCCGTGTACCGGGCGAACTCGGCCTCCACGTGCGCCCGGGACCAGCCCGGGTTCCGGGCCGGGTCCAGCAGCACCGCCTCCGAGGCGATCACGGTCCCCTCGCCGTCGGTGACGAACGCCCCGCCCTCGTTGACCAGCAGGGACAGCTGCCGCCGCGCGCCGGCCAGCTCGGCGATGGTGCCACCGGCCACATCGTCGAGCCGGTAGTCCACCCCCGGCCGGCGGCCGAAGCCGTTGAAGACCCAGTCGACCATGCCGATCCGGTACTGACCGGTCTGCGGGTCCACGGCGCCGACGGTGAAGCTCGGTCCGGTCAGCCGCAGGAACGGGTTGTCCATGGACACCGGGACCACGGGCACCAGCGG
>DATBUG010000430.1:0-4235 GCA_036516315.1 Citricoccus sp. | reverse complement strand
CACGGCGAACATGCCGAACGGGTAGGTCTTGCGCAGGTCCTCCTTGTCCGTGAAGGGGAACTTGGCCAGGTCGGACAGTTCCTTCAGGTCCGAGGGGTGGACGCCGGCGGCGTCGTACTTCTCCTTGTACAGCGGGACGCGGTCATAGGCGTAGGCGACGGTCTTCTGGAGCCGTTCGAGCTGCAGCGACTCGATCTGGTCGCGGCTCATCGTCTCCTCGGGGTCCAGGCCCGGCGTCGAGGTGGGGGTGGTGAGGGTCTCGGTCATCTGGGGCCTCATTCTCTTGGCTCGCGATGGTCAGGGGGTGGGGGTGGAGGGGTCAGCGCGCGGGCACTGTGCGGCTGCGTCCGCGGAACTCCGCGATGACCTCGGTGCCGCCCTCGGGGAGGGACTGCAGCACCTGGATGTCGTAGATCCCGCTGCGGCCCGACTGCTGGCGGCGGTTGGCCACGGCGGTGAGCACCCGCCCGGGGATCCCGGGCTTGAGGAAGTTGATGTCCACGCCCGAGGCCACGGTGATGGTGTCCGCGGAGCCCTCCGGCGGGTTGCAGGCGATCGCGAAGGCGGAGTCGGCGAACGCGAACACCATCCCGCCGTGGGCGATCCCGAAGCCGTTGAGCATCTCCGGGCGCAGGGTCATGGAGATCGTGGCGTGACCGTCCGCGACGGACTCGACCTCGATCCCCATCCATTCGCTGGCCCGGTCGCCGGCCAGGACGGGGTGCATCTCGGCGAGCCGGCGCCCCCGGGCGGTGCCGTGGTCCGCCGCGGTGTCCGTCTCGGTCCCCGCCGTGGTGCCGGACGTGGTCATGGACCCTCCCAAATTCTTGACTGAACGATCATTAGGTAATCCTAGAATGTGATTCAGGTCAAGTTGGAACGGACTGTGACGGCGCGGGCTGTTGACGCGGTCACACTGGATCGATATATACTGAACGAACGGTCGGTAAATACGGCCGCAGCAACGCTGACCATGCACGGACGGCGTGATCGGACGCCAGCCGCTCACGCTGTGAGGAACTCCCAGAGAATGAGGTGGGCACCATGGCCGAACACCAGGAAACCGGCGGGCACCTGACCGCCGTCCAGTCGCCCGAGGACGCTGAGGGCCAGGCCCGGTTCGACGCGATCATCGCCGAGGACTCCCGCATCGAGCCGCGTGACTGGATGCCCGAGGCCTACCGGAAGTCCCTGACCCGGCAGATGGGCCAGCACGCCCACTCCGAGATCATCGGCATGCAGCCGGAGGCGAACTGGATCACCCGTGCCCCGAGCCTGAAGCGCAAGTCCATCCTGATCGCCAAGGTGCAGGACGAGGCCGGCCACGGCCTGTACCTGTACTCGGCCACCGAGACCCTCGGCACGGACCGGGACACGATGAACGAGCAGCTGATGTCCGGCCGTGCCAAGTACTCCTCGATCTTCAACTACCCGGCCCGCACCTGGGCGGACATGGGGGCCATCGGCTGGCTGGTCGACGGCGCCGCGATCGCCAACCAGGTGCCGCTGTGCCGGGCCTCCTATGGCCCCTACGGCCGCGCCATGGTGCGCATCTGCAAGGAGGAGTCCTTCCACCAGCGCCAGGGCTTCGAGATCCTGCTCGAGCTGGCCAACGGCACCGAGGCCCAGAAGAAGATGGCCCAGGACGCCATCAACCGCTTCTACGCCCCCGCGCTGATGATGTTCGGCCCCTCGGACAACGACTCGCCGAACTCCAAGCAGTCCATGGCCTGGAACGTCAAGCGCTTCTCCAACGACGACCTGCGCCAGCGCTTCGTCGGCATGATCGCCGAGCAGGTCAAGGTCCTGGGCCTGACCCTGCCGGACCCGGAGCTCCGCTACGACGAGGAGACCGGCCAGTGGATCCACATGGAGCTGGACTGGGACGAGTTCAAGCGGGTCATCCAGGGCGGTGGCCCGTGCAACGCCCAGCGGATGGCACGGCGCCGCGAGGCCCACGAGGAAGGCGCCTGGGTCCGTGAGGCCGCGGCCGCCTACGCACGCAAGCAGCAGGAGCAGAAGGAAAAGGTGGCATGACCATGAGCACTCCCCAGGACACGCAGCCCCAGGCCTCGTCCGCGAGCTGGCCCCTCTGGGAGGTGTTCGTGCGCTCCTCGCGCGGCCTCTCCCACGTCCACGCCGGCTCCCTGCACGCCCCGGACGCCGAGATGGCCGTGCGCAACGCCCGTGACCTGTACACCCGCCGCAACGAGGGCGTGTCCCTCTGGGTGGTGCGCTCCGAGGACATCGCGACCTCGGACCCGGGGGACAAGGACGCCATGTTCGAGTCGCCCAAGGGCAAGGACTACCGCCACGCCACCTACTACACCAAGAGCGAAGGGGTGAAGCACCTGTGAGCACCTCCACGAGCCACGGCACCGACGAGAGCCTGGCCAGCTTCGGCGACGCCGCCGCGTCCGCCACCCGCGTCACCCCCGGCAACGCGCTGCGCCCGGAGGACATCGCCCTCCAGGACACGGCACCGGCCACCGAGGCGATCGCCCAGTACGCCCTGCGCCTGGGCGACGACGCCCTCATCTACGCCCAGCGCAACGCCCACTGGGTGTCCCGCGCCCCGGAGCTGGAGGAGGACATCGCCCTCGGCAACATCACCCTGGACCAGCTCGGGCACGCCCGTTCGTTCCTGACCTATGCCGGCAAGAAGTGGGACAAGACCGAGGACGACCTCGCCTACTTCCGCGAGGAGGAGGAGTTCACCTCCCTGCACCTCGTGGAGCAGCCCAACGGGGACTTCGCCGAGACCACCGTGCGTGGCCTGTTCCTGGCCATCTACCAGCACCTGCTCTACACCCGCCTGCTGGACTCCTCGGACGAGACCCTGGCCGCCATCGCGGCCAAGGCCGTGAAGGAGGTGGACTACCACCTCGAGCACGCCGAGCTGTGGACCCTGCGCCTGGGCCTGGGGACCGAGGAGTCCGCCCGCCGGATGCGCCGGGCACTGGAGAAGCTGTGGCCGTACGCCGAGGAGCCGTTCCTGGACGAGCCGCTCTACGACGAGCTCGAGGGCGTGGCGCCCCGCCCGTCCACCCTGTACGAGGAGTGGAAGACCCGCCTCACCGACATCCTGGAGCGCGCCGGCCTGGCCGTGCCGTCCGTGCCCTTCGCGATGTGCTTCGGCCGCCGCGGCGAGCACTCCGAGCACCTGGGGTACATCCTGGCCGAGATGCAGGTCCTGGCGCGCAAGCACCCCGGCGCCACCTGGTAATCGCCGCCGACTTCCCACGGAGGACCACCATGACCGTTCCCACCACCACCAGCCGACTGCACGAGATCGCCTCGCGGGTGACCGACCCGGAGATCCCGGTCCTGACCATCGCCGACCTGGGCATCCTGCGCGACGCCACCGCGGGGCCCGAGGGCACCGTCGTCGTGACCATCACCCCGACGTACTCGGGGTGCCCGGCCATGGACGTGATCGAGCAGGACCTGAAGTCCGTGTTCGCCGCGGAGGGGTACGGGAAGGTCGTGGTGGACCGGGTGCTCTCCCCGGCCTGGTCCACGGACTGGATCACGGACGAGGGCAAGGCCAAGCTCGAGGAGTACGGCATCGCCGCTCCCACCGGCAAGGGCCACCGCGGCACGGTGACCCTGGGCATGACCGTGAAGTGCCCCCGCTGCCACTCGCTGAACACGCGTGAAATCTCCCGCTTCGGTTCCACCTCCTGCAAGGCGCTGTACTCCTGCAAGGACTGCCTGGAACCCTTCGACTACTTCAAGGTGCTCTCATGACCGCAACTGCAACCGAATCCGCACCGGCCCGCCGCCGCGCCACGTTCCATGAGCTCGAGGTCGCCGGGGTCCGCCGGCTCACCGCCGACGCCGTGGAGGTGACGAGGCCGTACGGCGTCGTGCTGGAGACGCCGAGCCAGAGCGTGTCGTTGATCTGGTAGGAGCTGTATCCCGCCGGAACGACCGCGTCCTCGCCGATGTCGCCTGAACCGCCGAACACGAAGGTCGGCACGGACGGCAGCGGGTTGATGTCGACCCGGGGAATGATCACCGAGGCGTGCCATTCGCTCTGCCAGCCCGGCGCCATGGTGATGACCGCAGGGTTCCAGAACATGGAGGACAGGTAGCCGGACCCCGAGGCCGCGCCGGCGAAGGAATATCCCTGCGCGGTGGCACTCTGCTCGCGGAGCGCGAAGGCGCCGGCCCGGGCGCCGCCCTGGGCGGCGATGAGGGCTGCGAGGGACACCGCAGCCAGTGACAACGAA